>JBKHWY010000001.1:0-28469 GCA_046566285.1 Gammaproteobacteria bacterium
CTTAGCCACGCCACCCCAACCTGTTCATCATGACGAACCACTTTCAAACACCCTTTGAACGGGGCAACCAGAATCAAACCACCACCTGGGCCGAGTGCATCCTCTGGTACCAGGAACTGGCGCGCACCTACCCCGGCGTGCTCAGTTTCGGTGAGATCGGCGTCTCCGACGCCGGCCATCCCATCCACGCCGGCGTCGTCAGCGCCGACGGCGTGTTCGACCGCCGCCAGCTGCATGCCGAAGCGCGTCCGGTCTTCTTCAACAATAACGGCATCCATCCGGGCGAACCGGAAGGCATCGACGCCTGCATGGCGCTGGTGCGCGACTTCTGCACCGACCCCGTGCGCCTGGCGGCGCTGGGCAAGACGGCGTTCGTATTCATCCCCGTCTACAACGTCGATGGCGCCATCAACCGCAACAACACCTCGCGGGTGAACCAGGACGGCCCCGAGCAGTTCGGCTTTCGCGGCAACAGCCGCCACCTGGACCTGAACCGCGACTTCGTCAAATGCGATTCCCTGAGCGCCCAGGTCTTCAACCGCTTCTTTGCCGACTGGGACCCGGACGTGATGGTCGACACCCACACCTCCAACGGCGCCGACTACCCGTACACCATGACGCTGATCCACACCCAGGCCGACAAGCTGGGTGGTGCGCTGGGCGAATTCCTCCGCGACGACATGCTGCCGCAGCTGTACGCCGACATGCAAGCGCGTGGCTGGCCGACCTGCCCCTACGTCAATCCCGTCAAGGACAGCCCGGACGACGGCCTGGCCGAATTTTTGGAGACGCCGCGCTTTTCGACCGGCTACGCCGCCCTACATCACACCATCGGCTTCATGCCTGAGACGCATATGTTGAAGCCCTTCGCCGACCGCTACGCCTCCATGCGCGCGCTGGTCGAGACGGTGCTGGCCTTCACGGTGGAGAACGCGGAGCGCATCCAGGCGCTGCGCCGCGCGGCCAAGCTGGAAGCGCGCACGCGCGCCCAGGCCCCGGTGCACTGGGCCGTTGATGTGAGTCGCCCCGCGCGCATCCGCTTCCAGGGCTATGCGGCCCGGCGCACGCCCAGCCGCATCGGCAACTACGCGCGTCTGTCGTACGACCGCAGCGCCCCGTGGGAGCGCGAGATCGACTATTTCAACCGCTTTCCGGCCGATGTCGTGGTCAAGCAGCCGAGTGCCTACATGCTGCCGCAGGCTTGGCGCGAAGCGGCCGAACGGCTGATGCTCAACGGCGTGCGCATGGAGATGGTCGGCAAGGCGCGCGACGCCGAGGCCAGCTGGTACCACATCGCCTCCGTGACCTCGCGCGCCAACGCCTACGAAGGCCACATGTTCCATGACGACGTGGTGCTGGAACGGCGCAGCGGCGTCGTCACCCTGCATGCGGGCGACTGGATCATCCCGCTCGACCAGGACAAGGCGCGCTACATCGTCGAAGTGCTGGAACCCCAGGCGCACGACAGTTTTTTTCGCTGGGGTTTCTTCAACAGTGTGCTGGAAAAGAAGGAAGCGTATTCGGACTACGTGTTCGAAGACCATGCGGAACAGCTGCTGGCCGAGGAACCGGCCCTGCGCGCAGCGTTCGACGTCTGGGCCGCCGCGCATCCGCATCTGTTGTCCGACCAGCTGGCCGTGCTCGACTTCATCTTCGCCAATTGCGAACGCTATCGTGAGCCCGAGTGGCGGCGTTATCCAGTGTTCATGCTGGACTGAGGCATGACGGCCGTCGCGTTCAACTATGGTTCGGATGAATCAGGCCTGGTCTGGGGCTTCCTGATCGGGGCAAAGGGCAAGCACGAGCCCATCGAGGCGGCCGCCGCGCAGACCTGGATGGCGGCGCCCGCGCCGGGCGAGTTCCTGTGGCTGCACTTTAATCTGTCGAACGTGGCGAGCGAACGCTGGCTGCGTACGCACGCGCAGCTGGCCGACGAGTTCTACGAAACCCTGCACCAGGGCTCGCGCTCGACCCGCATCGAACTGGCTGACGACGCCCTGATCGCGGTGGTCAACGACGTGCTGCACAACTTCTCCGTCGATACGGCGGACATCTCCACGCTGTGGGTGCACGTCACGCCGCAGGTGGTGATCAGCGCACGGCGCAAGCCGCTCGAATCGATCGAACGCCTGCGCCAGGCCGTGCGCCAGGGCGCGCCGCTGCGTTCGTCAGTTGAATTGCTGGTGCACCTGCTGCGCGACCAGGCCGACGTGTTGGTCAATATCGTGCGCGACGCGGTGGCGCGCGTGGACGCCATCGAAGACCAACTGCTGGCCGGGCGCCTCACCGCCAAGCGGGAAGACCTGGGCGCGCTGCGGCGCGTGCTGGTGCGCCTGCAAAGACTGATGGCGCCGGAGCCGGCCGCGCTGTTTCGCCTGCTGCAGCGCCCACCCGGGTGGGTGGCGCTGGAAGACCGCCAGGACCTGCGCCAGTCGACCGAGGAGTTCTCGGTGGTGCTGAGCGACTTGTCCTCGCTGCAGGAGCGCATCAAGCTGCTGCAGGAAGAGATCGCCGCGCGCGTCAACGAGGACAATAACCGCAGCCTGTTCGTGCTGACCATCGTGACCGTGTTGGCGCTGCCCATCAATTTGGTCGCGGGCCTGCTGGGCATGAACGTGGGCGGGCTGCCGCTGGCCAGCCATCCGCACGGGTTCTGGATCGTGGTCTTCCTGGTGGGGTGCTTTACGGCCGTGGCCGCATGGCTGCTGCTGCGCTTGCGGCCGCGCTGAGTGCGCAATCCTTCACAGTCCTCTTGATAAAAGGTCGGTACATGGTCCGTTTGAATGCCTCGAAATTTGGCCTTGTGTTTCTTATTGGTCTTCTAGGCAGCTGTATCGCCGCCGACGCATCTTCGGCCAATCTTGCAGTGTGCCGGCATGTCAGGAATATCGCGATGAGCTCGCGTTTGTCGGAGTTTCAGATACGTTTTGACGATATGGGCCCGTCCGACCGAACTTATTTTCCCGCCGTGCGGTCGCGCGGCCTTCGTCAAAGCGTCTTGGCGGAGTGTGGCGGCGGATCGAATGCGCTCTACCATCTTTCATTACGTGTTGGCGACAGAGAGCGATTTGCTACCGACGTGACTTCGCGCTTCCAATTGGTCGAAATTGATCATCGCATTCTGTTGGTCTACGGGGTGACCAGTAGCGTGCCGGGAAAAGACGAGGTGGGTGCGCTGGCGGTGATGGAGTTGTCAACCGGCGGGCTGAAGACGATCTGCCGCGACCGCAAACCAACGGTTTTTTAGGCTAACAGTATGCGCAAAAGCCGTCGCCTAGCTTTGTGCGACACCCTCATTTCCGCCTGCTCAATGCTGTAGGCGACGAGACAGCCCCAGGTCTGTCAGTGGCATGCGACGTCACCAGCTGACCGCATATCGATCTGCGCAAAGATTCGTTCGGGCTTGGCGGTTTGATACCTAAAATCGCCTGGCCATCCTGATGCCGCGTCGGGCGGGCGTCCTTCCACTTCCCGCTCACGCCATGAACAATCGAACTGCCCTGCGCCGCTCCCTCGCCGTGATGACCTGCGCGTCGATGCTCGCGCTGCCCGGTTGCCGCAGCGACCAGGATGCGCGCAGTGCCGACCTGCCGCTGCAGGCGAAGAAAAAGCCGAACATCCTGTACATCATGGCCGACGATATGGGCTACTCGGACATCCATGCCTTTGGCGGCGAGATCGAGACGCCCAATCTGGATGCGCTGGTGCAGTCCGGCCATGTGCTGACCAACCACCATACCGGCACCGTGTGCGCCATCACCCGCGCGATGCTGATCTCGGGTACCGACCATCATCTGGTGGGCGAAGGCACGATGGGCGCGCCGAACGACGAGCGCGCCGGCCTGCCGGGCTATGAAGGCTACCTGAACGACAGTGCGCTCTCGGTCGCCCAACTGCTGAAGGACGCCGGCTACCACACCTACATGGCCGGCAAGTGGCACATCGGTTCCGGCATTGTCGGCGTGAACAAGGGCGGCAAGACGCCCGACCAGTGGGGCTTCGAGCGCAGCTACGCGCTCCTCGGCGGGGCCGCCGGCAACCACTTCGCGCACGAAACGCCGGACTCGAAAAACTTCACCGAGGATGGCAAGTACGTCCAGCCGGGCAGCACTTCCAAGAGCTTTTATTCAACCGACTTCTACACCCGGAAGCTGATCGAATACATCGACTCGGCCAAGGCCGACGGCAAGCCGTTCTTCGCCTACGCGGCCTACACCACGCCGCACTGGCCCTTGCAGGTGCCCGAGCCCTGGCTGCACAAGTACAAGGGCCGGTACGACGCCGGCTACGAGGCCGTGCGCGCCGCACGCATCGCGCGCCAGAAGCAGCTGGCCATCATCCCGCAGGACTTCACGCCCTACCCCGGCGCGCCGGAAGCGTTGACGCAGTCTCCCGCCACGCCCAACTACAACACGCCCAACGCGAAGTACATCAACGCCGTCAACACGGGCGCGAAGGGTTATGTGGACTATGGGCGCGGGCGCGTCAACAAGTCTTGGGCCAGCCTGACCCCGCTGGAACGTAAGGCCCAGGCGCGCTACATGGAGATCTACGCCGGCATGGTCGAGAACCTCGATCACAACATTGGCCTCTTGATCGCGCACTTGAAGGAGATCGGCGAGTACGAGAACACCTTCATCATGTTCCAGTCCGATAACGGCGCCGAAGGCAATCCGGTCAGCGGCGCGGCCGATCCCAAGGCCGTGGACGAGGCCAATGCCGTCGAGCCGGCGTATTCAGCGCTCGGCACGGACAACGGCAAGCAGGCCGCGCAACGCTTGCAGTACGGCGCGCGTTGGGCCGAGGTCAGCGCCACGCCGTTCCGGCAGGTCAAGGGGCAGATGGGCGAGGGCGGCGTCTCGACGCCGCTGATCGTGCGCCTGCCCGGCCAGAACCGGCCGGGCGGCACCCACCACGCGCTGACCCACGTGACCGACAATACGGCGACCTTCCTCGCCCTCGCAGGCATCACGCCGCCAACCACCCCGGCGCCGGCCGCCATCGACGCCGGTGGCATCGACCGCAACAAGGGCAAGGTGCTGTACCAGGGCCGCGCCGTGTATCCGGTGACGGGCAGGTCGCTGCTGGGCTACCTGCGCAATGCCGGCGTGGGTGCGGTGCATGCCGCGCCGCTGGGCGAGGAATCGTATGGACGGGCGTTTGTCTTCAGCGGCGACGGCAAGTGGAAGCTGCTGTGGACCGAGCCGCCCGTCGGTCCGCTCGACGGCCACTGGGAGTTGTTCGACGTGACGCGCGACCGGGGCGAGACCACCGATGTATCGAGTGCCCACCCGGCCGTGGTGAGCGAGCTGACGCGCCAGTGGGACGCCTACATGGCGCGCGTGGGCGGGGTGGAGCCGCGCAAGCCGCCAGTGGCCAACTGAGCGCAGCCGAGTGCAGCCGAGCGCATAACGATCCTCGAAAACCTTCGTTCGTAGTTGGCTTTTCGGCCACTAGAATCGCCCTGCCATCCTGACCCGGCAGGGCGTCGCATCGGTATCCACGCACGGCGTCGGGTGGGCATTCTTCGACCACTTCCAACCCACGCCATGACCAACAATAAAACCATCCGGCATGCACTGCGGCGCTCCGTCGTCGCGCTGACCTGCCTGTCGCTGATTGGCCTGCCGGGCTGCAGCAGCGACAACAACACCCGCACCGCCGAAACGCCGCAGCCGGCCAAGAAAAAGCCGAACATCCTGTACATCATGGCCGACGACCTGGGCTACTCGGACATCCACGCCTTCGGCGGCGAGATCGAGACGCCCAATCTCGATGCGCTGGTGCAGTCGGGCCACGTGCTGACCAACCACCATACCGGCACCGTGTGCGCGATCACGCGCGCCATGCTCATCTCCGGCACCGATCACCATCTGGTGGGCGAAGGCACCATGGGCGCGCCGAACGACGAGCGCGCCGGCCTGCCGGGCTATGAAGGCTACCTGAACGACAGCGCACTGTCGGTCGCCCAACTGCTGAAGGACGCCGGCTACCACACCTACATGGCCGGCAAGTGGCACATCGGATCGGGGATTGTCGGCGTGAACAAGGGCGGCAAGACGCCGGACCAGTGGGGCTTCGAGCGCAGCTATGCGCTGCTCCCTGGTGCGGCCGCCAACCATTACGCGCACGAGGCGGCCGACTCCAAAAACTACACCGAAGACGGCAAGTACGTGCAGCCCGGCCAGCCGGGCCAGCCGGGCGGCGCGGGTTCATCGGAGAAGTTCTACTCGACCGACTTCTACACGCAGAAGCTGATCGCCTACATCGATTCGCAAAAGGCCGACGGCAAGCCCTTCTTCGCCTATGCGGCGTACACGTCACCGCACTGGCCCCTGCAGGTGCCGGAACCCTGGCTGCACAAATACGCGGGCCGCTACGACGCCGGCTACGAGGCTGTGCGCGCGGCGCGCATCGCCCGCCAGAAGCAGCTGGGCATCATCCCGCAGGACTTCAATCCGTACCCGGGCGCGCCCGAAACCCTCAGCCAGTCGCCCGCGACGGCCAACTTCAACACGCCCAACGCAAAGTACATCAGCGCCGTGAACACGGGCGCGAAAGGCTTCGTGGACTACGGCCGGGGCAAGGTCAACAAGACCTGGGCCAGCCTGACGCCGGCCGAGCGCAAGGCGCAGGCGCGCTACATGGAGATCTACGCGGGCATGGTCGAGAACCTCGACCACAACATCGGCCGCCTGATCCAGCACCTGAAAGACATCGGCGAATACGAGAACACCTTCATCATGTTCCAGTCCGATAACGGGGCGGAAGGTTGGCCGGTCGATGGCGGCGCGGACCCGAAGGCCACGGATGAAGCCAATGCGGCGGAGCCGGTGTATTCGACGCTCGGTACCGACAATGGCAAGCAGGCCGTCCCGCGCCTGCAGTATGGCTTGCGCTGGGCCGAGGTGAGCGCCACGCCGTTCCGCCTGACCAAGGGCTACATGGGCGAGGGCGGCGTATCGACTCCTCTGATCGTGCACCTGCCGGGGCAGACCAAGCCTGGCGGCACGCGGCGCGCGCTCACGCACGTGACCGACAACACCGCGACCTTCCTGGCCCTGGCCGGGGTGACGCCGCCAAGCACGCCGGCACCGGCCGCGATCGATCCGGCCACCGGGGTGGATAAAAACAAGGGCAAGGTGCTGTACCAGGACCGCGCCGTCTATCCCGTCACCGGCAAGTCGCTGCTGGCCTACCTGCAGGGCGACGTCAACGGCAGCGTGCGCAGCGAGCCGCTGGGGGAGGAATCCTACGGCCGCGCCTATCTGTTTTCCGGCGACGGCAAGTGGAAGCTGCTGTGGACCGAGCCACCGGTCGGCCCGCTGGACGGCCACTGGGAGCTCTTCGACCTGACGCGCGACCGTGGCGAGACCACCGATGTCTCCGCCGCCAACCCGGTGCTGGTGGACCAGCTGACGCGCGAGTGGGATGCCTACATGGCGCGCGTGGGCGGGGTCGAGCCGCGCAAGCCGCAAGGGTATTACTAAGCCGATGGCGCCGACTCTACTGCACGCGGCCCGCCCGGCGCTGGTGATGGGCGCGCTGCTGGGCGTCGCAGCCATGGCGTTTGCCAGCTACAGCGCGGTGCCGGGCGAGCGCGGCCCGGCGCTGCTGGCCCTGGGGAGCGACGCGGCCTGCGCCGGCTACAGCGGCCTGCCGCAAGGCTTCGGGCGCGAACGCCATGCCGGCATGGCGTGGGTCGAAGGCGGCACCTTCGTCTTCGGCAGCGAGCGCGGTTATGCCGACGAGCGCCCGGCCGATGCGGCGCGCACTCGCGTGGGCGGCTTCTGGATGGACCAGACCGAAGTGACGGTGGCGCAGTTCGACGCTTTTGTGCGAGCCACCGGCTACGTCAGCGACGCCGAACGGCAGGGCGGCGCGGTGGTGTTCGTCCAGCCGAAAGATGAAGAGCCGAACAAGGACGAGCCGGGCCGCGGCGCGCTGTCATGGTGGCGCTTCGTGAAGGGCGCCGACTGGCGCCACCCGGCCGGTCCGGGCAGCAGCGCGCAGGCCAACCTGCCGGTCACCCAGGTCACGCAGGCCGATGCGCTGGCCTACGCGCAATGGCTGGGACGCGACCTGCCCACCGAAGCGGAGTGGGAGTACGCCGGCAAGGCCGGCCAGGAAGGCGAAGCGCTCGACACCGCGCCGCGCGACCCTCAAGGCAAGCCGGCCGCCAACTACTGGCAGGGCGCCTTCCCGCTGGTTGACGCGGGCGCCGATGGCCACAAGGGCATCGCCCCGGTGGCCTGCTACGGCGCCAATGCGTTCAAGCTGTACGACATGATCGGCAATACTTGGGAATGGACGCGCGACCCCTACACCGGGCCGCGCCAGTCGCACGCCAACGGCGACACCAGCGTGGCGCTGGCGGAGAACGAGCGGCGCTCGCGGGCCAGCAATGTTCCCACCGTGATCAAAGGCGGCTCCTATCTGTGTTCGCCGGACTACTGCGTGCGCTACCGCGCCTCCGCGCGCGAAGCGCAGGAAGCCGACCTGGGCACGGCGCATATCGGTTTTCGCACCGTGCTGCGTAATGGCTGACGGCACGCTGGGCTTTCACTGCACGGCCTGCGGCAAGTGCTGCAACTCGCCGCCGGCCATGTCGGTGCCCGAGCTGCTGCGCCACGGCGAGCGCTTCATCGGCAGCCTGGCCGTGGCGCGCGTGCGCCAGCTTGCCGCCGGCAGCCGCATCGCGGCGGGCGATGCCACCGAGGTGCTGGACGAAGCCCAGGCGGCCGAGCTGGCCGAGCTGCAGGACGCCCTGTTTCATCGCGCCGGGCCAGCCACCTACAGCCTGGTCGCCCAGGCCTTCGATTACCCATCGCTGGATCGCTGCCCTGCGCTGGCCACCGACGGCCAATGCGCGGTGCACGGACCGGATAAACCGTTGATGTGCCGGGTGGTGCCGCTCGATCCCTGCCTGCCCGACAGCCTGCAGCACAGCGTGCTGCGCAACCGGCGCGCATCCGATGCCTACCTGGGCGCGGACTGTATTTCGGAGCGTGAGCACAGTCCCTATCGTCCGCTGGTGCTGCAGCGCCGCGTGGCGGACCTGGACTACGCGAGCGACCTTGTGCGCCGGCGCGCCAGTCTGATCGAGGAAAAGCGCAGCTGGGGCACGGCCGTGTTCTCGGTGCTGGCGCCGGAGCTGGCGCGCTCCATCCAGCTGGACGCCTCCGGTGCCGGCTACCTGGTGCTGCCGCTCGCGCCCGTGCTGGCGGTGCTGGCCGCGCAAGGTGACGCACAGCGCGCGCAGTGCGTGCAGTACATCGACCGGCAACTGGCGCTGATCGACAGCGCGATCGGAGCCGCGCTGGCACGCAAGAATCCGGCCGACCGGCCCGTCACGACGCAGCTGCGCGCCTTTGCGCAAGCGTATCTGCGCCAGCGTCCACTGCTGGCCCGAGGCTTGTTATAACAATGGTTTAACAAGCGTTTTCGCTTGAAATTTGTTGCTTGAATCTCCTTTCGAACAATGGTAGGTTACCGCTACCAAAACGAGTTCGCCAAGAACCTCACCGGAGGAGCCCACTTCATGCAGCACCCAACCCCCACATCCCGCTTCACCCTTACCCTGGCTATCAAGCCGCTGGCGCTGGCCTGTGCGCTGGCCTTCGTGCCCATGGCCGGCCGCGCGCAGGCCGCCGACAAACTGCGCGACACCTCGCTCACGCCGCAGCAGCGCGCCGCCGATTTGGTGTCGCGCATGACGCTGGAAGAAAAGGCCGGCCAGCTGGGCCACACCGCGCCCGCCATTCCGCGCCTGGGCGTCCCCAAGTACAACTGGTGGAACGAAGGCTTGCACGGCGTTGCGCGCGCCGGCATCGCCACCGTGTTCCCGCAAGCGGTCGGCATGGCCGCCGCATGGGACGAGCCGCTGATGCAGAAAGTAGGCGACACCATCGCCACCGAGTTCCGCGCCAAGTACGTCGAGCGCGTCGAGAAGGATGGCGGCACCGAGTGGTACCGTGGCCTGACGGTCTGGTCGCCCAACATCAACATCTTCCGCGACCCGCGCTGGGGCCGTGGGCAGGAGACCTATGGCGAAGACCCGTACCTGACGTCGCGCATCGGCATCGGCTTCATCAAGGGCCTGCAGGGCGACAATCCCAAATACTACAAGACGATTGCCACCTCCAAGCACTTCGCCGTGCACAGCGGCCCGGAATCGAACCGCCACAAGGAAGACGTGCACCCGTCGCCGCACGACCTGGAAGACACCTACCTGCCGGCCTTCCGCGCCACCGTCACCGAAGCCAAGGTGCAGTCGGTGATGTGCGCGTATAACGCCGTGAACGGCATCCCGGCCTGCGCCAGCGACGACCTGATGGAAAAGCGCCTGCGCCAGGCCTGGGGCTTCAAGGGCTTCGTGGTGTCCGACTGTGGCGGCGCGGCCAACATCTACCGGCCCGACGCGCTGCACTACACCAGGACGCCCGAGGAAGGCGTGGCGGCCGGCTTCAAGGCCGGCATGGACCTGATCTGCGGCGACTACCGCAACAACATGACGACCGACGCCGACACCATCGTCAGCGCCGTCAAGAAAGGCCTGCTGCCGCAGCAGGTGGTGGACCGCGCGCTGGAGCGCCTGTTCATCGGCCGCATCGAGCTGGGCATGTTCGATCCGCCGGCCGCGACCCCGTTCGCGAACATCAAGGCCAACGGCTATGACACGCCGGAGCACCATGCCGTCTCGCTGGAGATCGCGAAGAAATCGATGGTCCTGCTGAAGAACGACGGCCTGCTGCCCTTGAAGTCCGCGCCGAAGACCATCGCCGTGATCGGCCCCAACGCCGACAGCTACGACGCCCTGGTCGGCAATTACTATGGCAAGCCTTCCAAGCCGGTGACGGTCCTGGACGGCATCAAGGCGCGTTTCCCGGATGCGAAGATCGTCTACGCCGAAGGCACCGGCCTGGTCGGCCCGGCCGAGCCGCCCGTGCCCGACAGCGCCCTGTGCCAGGACGCAGCCTGCACCAAGCCGGGCCTGAAGGCCGAGCAGTTCGCCGGCCAGGACCTGAAGGGCACGGCCACCACCCGCATCGACACCAATGCCCGTTTCGACTGGCAGGGCGAAGGCCAGAACTCGTCGATCCGCTGGAGCGGCTTCTTGAAGGCCCCGCATTCGGGCGAATACCACTTCCGCTTTCTCTCCGAAGGCGGCTATCGCGTGTACGTGGGCGACAAGCTGGTGGTGGACGAGTGGGGAGTGGGCGATGCGCCTTCGATCCTGTCGGGTAAAACCACCTTGACTGCCGGCCAGGTCTATCCGATCCGCGTCGAAGCGTTCCAGAACGGCCCGCGCGGCAACCAGAAGCTGTTGTGGAGCCCACCGGTCGACAGCGGCAAGGAAGCCGTCGCCGCCGCGCAGGGCGCCGACCTGGTGGTGTTCGTCGGCGGCCTGTCGGCCCGCGTGGAAGGCGAAGAGATGAAGGTGGAAGCGGCCGGCTTTGCCGGCGGCGACCGCACCAGCCTGGACCTGCCCAAGCCCCAGCAGGACCTGCTCGAACGCGTGCACGCGACCAAAAAGCCGCTGGTGCTGGTGCTGATGAACGGCAGCGCGCTGTCGGTCAACTGGGCGGACAAGCACGTGCCGGCCATCGTCGAAGCCTGGTATCCGGGCGGCGAGGGCGGTCATGCGGTGGCCGGCCTGCTGGCGGGCGACTACAGCCCGGCGGGGCGCCTGCCGGTGACGTTCTACAAATCGGCCGAGCAGCTGCCATCGTTCTCCGACTACCGCATGGCGGGCCGCACCTACCGCTACTTCAAGGGCGATGTGCTGTACCCGTTCGGCCATGGCCTGAGCTACACCCGCTTCAGCTACAAGGCGCCGACCCTGTCGGCCAAGTCGATCAAGGCGGGTGACGCGGTCAAGGCGACGGTGCAGGTGACCAACGCCGGCAAGCAGGATAGCGACGAAGTGGTGCAGCTGTACGTGGCCAAGCCGAAGGACGGCGCCAACCCGTCGCTGGCCGGTTTCACGCGCGTGAACCTGAAGGCCGGCGAGACCAGGACCGTGACCCTGGACGTGGACGCGCGTTCGCTGTCGCAGGTCGATGCCAAGGGCGTGCGCAAGGTGGTGCCGGGCGCGTATACGCTGCATGTGGGGGGCAGCCAGCCGAAGTATGCCAAGACTGTGGCTGCGAAGCTGATGGTGACTGGATCGGTGGAGATGCCGAAGTAACGACGGCCCGCTCGCTCAACAACGTCATCCCGCGGAGGAGGGTGTGGCAAAACCCCCGCGATGTGGCGTTAGCGTAAACCTCTACACTCAAAACCGTCATTCCGAGCATTGCTCGAAATGACTTCTGGCGAAGGCCAGAATCCATAGCGCGCCTGCGCAGAGTGGAATTCCTTCACTGATTGAATGCGCCATGGATTCTGGCCTGCGCCAGAATGACGGTTTTTAAGGTGCGGGTGAATGCATACGTGACGGCGGCGGAGGTTCCCCAACACCCTTTGACGCGGGACGACGTGTGGAGCTAACAATATCGCTTCCAGCCCCAGGTCTGCAGCAGAAATGCATCAGTGCTAAGATTTCACCATGCGTGAAATCCCCCTCTACCAAGTCGACGCCTTCACCAGCACGCTCTTCGCCGGCAACCCGGCCGCGGTCATGCTGCTGGACGCCTACCCCGACGACGACACCCTGCTGCGCGATCTCGCAGCCGAAAACAACCTGGCCGAAACCGCCTTCCTGGTGCGTGACAATGCCGATTACCGCATCCGCTGGTTCACCCCGCAGGTCGAAGTGCCCCTGTGCGGCCACGCTACCCTGGCCAGTGCCGCCGTGGTGATGGAACGCCTCGAGCCCACCCGCACCGAGGTCGTGTTCCATTCGGCCAGCGGCGCGCTGACGGTCAGGCGCAGCGCGACGGGCTACGTGCTGAACTTCCCCGCCCGCCAGATCAGCCCCATCGCGGCGCCGCCGAACTTCGAGGAAGCACTAGGAACCCATCCCCTCGAGGTGCTGAGCGACGGCTTCAACTACCTCGCCGTGCTGACGGATGCCGAGACCGTGCGCAACCTGCGCCCGGACATGGCCGCCATCGCGCGCCTGGACCGCCCCGGCGTGCTGGTGACCGCAGCCGGCGATGGCCCCTACGATTGCGTCAGCCGCTACTTCGCCCCGGCCAAGGGCATACCGGAAGACCCGGTCACGGGCGCCGCCCACTGCGGGCTGACGCCCTACTGGGCCGCGCGCCTGGACAAGACCGAACTGCTCGCCTACCAGGCATCGAAGCGCGGCGGCGAGCTGCGCTGCCGCCTGCTGGGCGAGCGCGTCGAGATGGAAGGCGGCTGCGTGTTTTACCTGGAAGGCAAGGTCGCCATCTGAGTGGCGCCCGCCTTGGCGATCCAGCGGTTCACCTTCTCTTCCAGCAGCGCCAGCGGCACGGTGCCATCCTCCAGCACGATCTCGTGGAATTTCGCCAGGCTGAATTGGCTGCCCAGCGCCTTTTCCGCCTTGGCGCGCAGGTCGCGAATGCGGATCATGCCGATCATGTAGCCCAGCGCCTGGCCCGGCCACACCATATAGCGCTCGGTCTCGCTGCGCGCCACCGCTTCCGAATAGCCCAGCGTCTCGCGCATGTACTGGATCGACTGCTCGCGCGTCCAGCCTTTCGCGTGCATGCCGGTGTCCACCACCAGGCGCACGGCGCGCAGCATCTGGTCGTTCAGGTGGCCGAAATAATCCTCGGGCTTGTCGAACAGGCCCATCTCGCGGCCCAGCGTTTCGGCGTACAACGCCCAGCCTTCGGTGAAGGCATTGTTGCCGCCGAACTTGCGGTACTTGGGCAGGTCCATCTCCTGCATCAGCGCGATGTGGAAGTGGTGGCCCGGTTGGCCTTCGTGCAGGAACAAGGTCACCATGCCGGTGCTGCCGTATTGGGTCGGGTCGTTCACCACCGACCAGAACACGCCTGGACGCGAACCGTCAATGGCCGGCGGGGTGTAGTGGTCCGATGCGGTGGCGCGCGTCAGTTCCGGCTCCAGGCGCAGGTCCAGCGGGGTTTTCGGGCGCAGCGTGAACAGGGACGGCAGCTTGTCCTTGAGTGTGGCATCCAGCTTGCGATACACGTCGATGACTTCGCCCTCGGTCTTGAACGGGCGGTACTTGGCCTGCTCGGACACCCAGGTCGGCAAGCCGTTGGCCGGGCCGGTGTAGCCCATCTTGGGGCCGACGATGGCGTACTGCTCCTGGATGCGCGCCACTTCGCGCAGGCCGATGGCGTGGATCTCGTCGGGTTTCAGGCGGGTGGTGGTGCGCGCCGCGACATAGGCCTGGTACCACTCGGGCCCGCGCGGCAGCGCGCTCCAGCCGGTGCTGGTGCGCGCGGCCGGCAGGTATTCGTTTTCAAGGAAGGTAGCGAGCTTCGCCACGGCGGGACCGAGCTTGTTGGCGATGGTGGCGCGGTAGGCGCTGGTGAGCCGGGCGCGCTCGGCGGCCGGCGCATCGGCGGGGAGCTTGGACACGGCCGTGTAGAAGATGCTCTCTTCCGGGGTGCTTGAGACCAGCTTCTGGAACTGCGGCAGCATCGACACCACCACCGCGCGCGGCAGGGTGATCTTCTGGCGCATCCCGTCGCGCATGTTGGCAATCGCCTGGTCGATCCAGGCCGGCAGCTGGTTCAGGCGCTTCAGGTAAGCCTGGTGTTCCTTGACGGTGGTGAGGCGCTGGGCCTGTTCGCCACCGGCGTAGTTGGCCAGCGTGACCGGCATGGCATTCATCTGGTCCACCGGCAGCAGGTGGTCCGGATAGCTTTGCAGCGACATCAGGCTGGACAGCTCGTAGTTCAGGATCGCGTAGTTGATCTGCGCCTTGGCGTCCAGCGTGTTGCGGTCGATGGCGTGCAGGCGCGTCAGATAGGCCGCGTTGCGGGCGAAGTGGCGCGCGCGTGCCTTGGGCGAAATGGTCATGCCGATCTCGTCGTCGAAACGGTTGTCGCCGTTCTCGGTCGCGCCGACGGGATCGAAGCGGGCCTGGGTGTCGTAGTATTCGTCGGCCAGCTTGTCGAGCTTTTGCTTGGCTTGCGCGGCCACGGCGGCGGATACCTTGGCCGACATGGGTGCGGCCTGCTTGGGTGCGGCGTGGACGGCGGGAGCGTGGGCCAGCGCCAATGCGGCGCACAGGGCGGTAATGCGGAGGGTAGGGGTCATGTTCGGTCTTGTGAATCGATGGGATCGGGGCGCCGGGTAGGACGCCGCCAACTCGATAGCTTATCAGTAGCTGACCAGCGCCACCGGGGCGCCGCCCTTGAAGGTATAGATCGTGACGGCCGAATGCTTCATGTTGCCGGCGCCATCGAAGGCATAGGTGGCGGCCACGCCCTGGTAGCTGGTCGTGCGCAGGGCGGCCGCCACCGCGGCCGGTTCGATGGAATTGGCGGACTTCATGGCCTGCGCCAGGAACAGGGTCTGGTCGTAGAACGAGGCCGCGTACACGTCTGGCGCGCGCTTGAAGCGCGCTTGGTAGCGCTGCTGGAAGGCCGGCCCGCGCGCCTGCCGTTCCAGGATGGCGCCGCCCTGCGCGCACAGGATGTTCTCGCCGACGGCATCGCCGCCCAGCTTGGCCATCTCGGGACTGCACAGCGTGTCCCCGCCCAGCAGCCTGGCCTTCAGGCCAAGTGCGCGCATCTGGCGCGCCATCGGGGCGGCTTGTGGCGCATAGCCGCCGAAGAAAATCGCTTCCACCCCGCGCGCTTTCAGCGCCGTGAGGATGGCGGCGAAGTCGGTGGCTTTGTCGGTGGTGAATTCATGACCGGCGACCGTCAAGCCGAGCGCCTTGGCCTGGCGGCTGAATTCGGCCGCGATGCCCTGGCCGAAGGCGGTGCGGTCGTCGATCACGCCGACCTTCTTGAGTTTCAAGGACTTGGCCGCGTAGGAGGCCATCGCGGCGCCGGCCTGGGTGTCGCTGGCCACGATGCGAAACACCCCCTTGTAACCGGCCTGGGTGATCTTCGGGTTGGTGCCCACGGTGGACATCAGCGCACCGGCCGCGTCGTACACGCGCGAGGCGGGAATCGCCACGCCCGAGTTGTAGGGCCCCAGCACGAACTTGATGCCGGCGTCGGCCAGCTTCTGCGCCACCACCACGCCGGCTTTCGGGTCGCCCTGGTCGTCCTCGGACACCACCTCGAAACGCAGGCGCTTGCCGGCCACCGTGATCGCCTGGGCGTTGAGCTCCTCGACCGCGAGGCGCACGCCGTTCTCGTCGTCCTTGCCGGCAAAGGCGTTGGGGCCGGACAGCGGACCGGACACGCCGATGCGCACGAGCTGGTCCTGCGCGCCGGCGCTGGCGGCGGCCAGGCTGGCCAGAATGAGAATGAGGGCACGGGTCAAGAGTAAGTCTCCGGTTGGGTCGGCTGGGTGCGCCAATGATCGCATGAAATGCAACGCGTGACGGGCCAGGCCCTGAGGCATAATGCAGGGATGAGTTTCCATTGGAAAACTATTGTTTGCCTCAGTGGCTTGGTCGAAGGCTTGCTTTGCGGGCAGGCCCGGGCGCTCGACCTGCACGGCGTGGTGGACCTGCGCGCCGCCGCGGTCTCCGCCAGCCCAAGCTGGCTGCACGGCGGCATGGGCAAGCTGCGGTATGACGACTCCGGTGTGCGGCTGGGCCAGGCCACCCTGGAGGCCTCCGGCGAGCTGCTGGACCAGGTTGTCGATAACCTCAGCGCCACCGTGGTGGCCAACATCCACGACGACCGGCGCGGCGCCGCCGGCGTCAACGAAGCCTTCATCAGCTGGAACCCGGTGCCGGGCGGGCCGTGGAAAACCCGCGTGAAGGCCGGCGCCTTCTTCCCGGTCACCAGCCTGGAACTCGACTACGACAGCGTGGGCTGGACCCCCACCCGCACCGTATCGAGTTCGGCGATCAACAGCTGGATCGGAGAAGAGCTGCGCACCAAGGGCATCGAGCTCACCTTCAGCCGCAACGGCCGGCTGGCCGGCTCGCCGCACGACTTCAGCATCACCGCCGCGCTGTACAAATGGAACGACGAGACCGGCACGCTCCTGGCCTGGCGCGGCTGGAGCATCAGCGAGCGCATCACCAGCCTGACCGAACCCTTGCCGCTGCCCGACCTGCCGGTGTACCGCGAGGGCACCGGCTTCATCGACCAGACCCGCGCCATCCACCCGTTCCGCGAGATCGATGACCGCACCGGCTTTTACGTCAGCAGCACGTATGCCTGGCGCGGCTGGCTGGAGCTGACCGCCATGCACTACGATAACCGCGCCAATCCGATGGCCTACGAGGACGACCAGTGGGGCTGGACCACGCGCTTCAACCATGTGGGCCTGCGCGCGCGGCCGGGCAACGGCTGGGAGTGGGTGCTGCAGGCCATGGACGGCAGCACGCTGGTGGGCCCGCGCGGAGTGAACGCGCGCTACCGCTCCTGGTTCGCGCTGGCCAGCCATGCGCTGGGGCCGGGCACGGCCACGCTGCGCTACGACCACTTCGGCATCAGCGAGGACGATATCGCCCCCGCCGACCCGAACACCGAGCATGGCCATGCGCTGGCGCTGGCCTACGCGCTGGAGCTGCGGCCCGAGTGGACGCTGGTCACGGAAGCGCTGCGGGTGGACAGCACGCGCGCCGCCCGGGCCTTGATCGGCGTGGCGCCGCGCCAGCGCGAACGCAGCTTGAGCGTCTCCCTGCGCTACCGCTTCTAGCTCCCAAAATCTTTGCGGCAACTCTGATGCTTGTCCACTTGGCAAGCGTCAATTTTCCCCGTCGCCTGAACTGAAATAAAGCGTGGGCGTCATCCATTCGTCACGCATACTTGCGATAATGCGCTCATTGCCATTCGGATAACGGGAGCTGCCATGCGCCGAACCCTGATCAGCCTGATGCTGGCGTTTGCCGCCCAGGCCCAAGTCCTTGCTGTTGCCCATGGGGCCGAATTCGAGCACCGCGAGTTCGACGCCACGCTCGAGGCCCCATTCACCGCGCCCGCGCAGGGCAGCGGCGAACGCACCTTCACGCTCACCTTCAGCTATCCCGGCGTGGAGACGCCGCAGGACGTCAGCTGGCGCCTGGAACTGACCGGTCTGGGCGGACAGCTGGTGCGACGCTGGGATGGCGTGCAGCGCATCGGCGCCGATCCCGTGTCGGTGCAGGTGCGCTGGGCGGCACGCGCCGAAGCGCCCGAGCTGCCCGATGGCGTCTACCACGTGCGCATGCAGGCCAGCGCGCATGACGCCGGCGCCAGCCTGGCCGCCGACACGGGCGAGGTGGTCGAGCAAACCTGGGATGTGGCGCTGGGGACCACGCCGGCGATTGCCACCCCGGCCTTCCGCCCCCTGCCGACCGCCAAGGGACGCGCACCCGGCCTGGTGGCCACGCCCGCCGCCGCGCCGGCCATCGCCTCGCTGCCGTACACGGTCTACTACGGCAACCTGCACAGCCAGACCAATCACAGCGACGGCGGCGGCGACCTGGCCAGCTGCAAGGGCGCGCAGGAGCCGCAAAGTGGGGCGCAGGGCCCGGCCGAAGCCTTCGAGTATGCGCGCGCCCACGGCCTGGACCTCCTGGTCGCCTCCGAACACAATCACATGTACGACGGCTCCGACGGCACCGACCCTGCGGCCAGCCCGGCGCGCGCCAAAGCGCTGTACCAGTCGGGCCTCGCCGCCGCCAGCGACTACAATGCCGCGCATCCGGGCTTCCTCGCGGTGTACGGCATGGAGTGGGGCGTGATCACCAATGGCGGGCACCTGAACATCTTCAACGCGCCCGAGCTGCTGGAGTGGGAAGTCAACGCCGCCGGTGAGCTGATCGGCGACACGCTCACGCCCAAGAACGACTACGCCGCCTTGTACACCCTGATGCGCCAGCGCGGCTGGATCGGCCAGTTCAACCATCCCTCCTTGAACAAGCAGTTCAAGGTCAATGGCGTTGGGCTGGGCTACACGGCGGACGGCGACCAGGTCATGATGCTGTGCGAAGTGCTCAATTCAGCCGCCTTTTCGGTCAGCACCATGGAGAACGAAAAGGGCCGCTCGCGCTACGAGACGGCGTGCCAGAAGGCGCTGGAAGCGGGCTACCACGTGGCCTTTGCCAGCAACCAGGACAACCATTGCGCCAACTGGGGCGCGTCCTACAGCAACCGCACGGCCCTGCTGATCCCGACCGGGACGGCGCTCACGCAGGTGAGCTTCCTGGACGCCCTGCGCGCGCGCCGCGTGTTCGCCACCATGGACAAGTCGTCGCAGCTGATCCTGACCGCCAACGGCCACCTGATGGGCGAGCGCTTTGCCAGCAGCGGGCCGCTGAACCTCGTCGCCAATTTCGCCAGCAGCGACGGCAAGCAGGCCGCGATGGTGGAACTGTTGGAAGGCGTCCCGGGCCGCAACGGCGCGGTGACGGTGCTCGCGCCCAGCGCCAGCGCGACCATCACGCCGTCCGACGGCGAGCATTTCTACTATGCGCGCGTGACCCAGACCGACGGCAACATGCTGTGGTCCGCGCCGGTGTGGGTGACGCAGACCGCGTCGCCGGGTGGCACGCGCGGCGGCAGTTCCGCAGGCAGCACGCGCGCGGGCAGCGGCGATGCGGCGGCGCCGGCCGCGCCGAAGGCGTCCGCCACAAAGAAGAAGACCAGGAGGACGACGAAGGCGCGCGCCAGAAAGCGCGCGCTGTCAAGGCACTGAAGGTTTAGAGCCTGGGGGCTTAGAACCCGAACGCGGAGCCGGCGCCCAGCAAGGTCGCCACGCCCAGCACCGCGAAGATCAGCGCGGCGATGCCATGCACCAGCTTGAGCGGAATCCGGTTGGCGATGCGCTCGCCGAAGTACACGGCCGGCACGTTCGCCAGCATCATGCCGAAGGTGGTGCCGGCCACCACCGCCGCCATCGAGGCATAGCGCGCGGCCAGCGCCACCGTGGCCACCTGGGTCTTGTCGCCCATCTCCGCCAGGAAGAACGCGATCAGGGTGGTCAGGAACACGCCGTGGTTGGCCAGCTTGGCGTCTTCGTCCTCATCGAGCTTGTCGGGCACCAGCGTCCACGCGGCCATGGCGAGGAAGGAGATGCCCAGCACCCAGCGGATGGTCTCCGGTCCGATCACGCTGCTGACCCACGCGCCCACGGCGGCGGCAAAGGCGTGGTTGGCGATGGTGGCGGCGAAGATGCCCAGCACGATGGGCAGCGGGCGGCGAAAGCGCGCGGCCAGCACGAAGGCGAGCAGCTGGGTCTTGTCGCCGATTTCGGCCAGGGCGACGATGCCGGTTGAGACGAGGAAGGCTTCCATGAACGCGGGGGAGAGAATGGCGGGGAGGGCGGGCGATGATACCAGAGCCACCGCGTGCGCAGCATCCCGTTCAGCACAAAAATGCTATTCTCCGGGCGCTTTGCCCTGCCACTTCCGGGACCTGTAATGACGAATCCAATTATCATCCGCAGCGCATTGGCCCGCACCGCCTTTGCCGCTGTCATGACGCTGTGGAGCGCCGCCGCCTTCGCGCTCGACCCCTTGAGCTACGCGCGCTACGACCAGGTGCGCACGCGCGACGTGCACCTCGACCTGAAGGCCGATTTCGACCGCAAGATCCTGCTTGGGCACGCCGTGCTGTCGCTGGACTGGCTGGACAAGTCCGCGCGCACGCTGGACCTGGACACGCGCCTGCTCACGATCAGCAAGGTCGAAGGCAGCAGCGCGCGCGGCGGCTGGGTGCAGCTGCCCTTCACGCTCGACAAGGAAGATGAGAAGAAGGGCCAGGCCCTGCACATCCAGCTCACGCGCCAGAGCGAGAAGGTGCGGATCTGGTACCAGACATCCCCGTCCGCGGCCGCGCTGCAGTGGCTCAACCCCGAGCAGACCCTGTCGGGCAAGCGGCCCTTCATGTTCAGCCAGTCCGAGACCATCGATGCGCGCTCCTGGGTGCCGCTGCAGGACACGCCGGCCGTGCGCTTCACCTATAGCGCGCGCATCGATGCGCCACAGGGCCTGCGCGTGGTCATGAGCGCCAACAACGACCGGGGCGGGATCGGCCTGGGCGGCTGGCGCTTCAAGATGCCGCAGCCGATCCCCAGCTACCTGCTGGCCATCGGGATCGGCGAACTGCAGGCGCGCCGCCTGGGTCCACGCAGCGCCGTGTACGCGGAACCCAAGCGCATCGCCGCCGCGGCCTACGAATTCGCCGACACCGAGAAGATGATCAAGGCCGCCGAATCGCTGTACGGCCCGTACCGCTGGGGGCGTTACGACCTGCTGGTGCTGCCGCCCTCGTTCCCCATCGGCGGCATGGAGAACCCGCGCCTGACCTTCGTCACCCCGACCGTGATCGCGGGCGACCGCAGCCTGGTGGACCTGATCGCGCACGAGCTGGCGCACAGCTGGTCCGGCAACCTGGTCACCAACGCCTCGTGGAAGCACTGGTGGCTGAACGAAGGCTTCACCGAATACGTCACCATGCGCATCGTGGAAGCCATCTACGGCGCCGACTTCGCCACCATGAACCTGCAGCTGCAGCAGGAAGAAGCGCTGGCCTCGCTGACCGAGATCCCCGTCCCCAAGCAGGCCCTGCTCACGCGCGACCCGGACGTCTCGGACGAGCACTACACCGATGACAAGCTGGCCTATCCGAAGGGCGCCTGGTTCCTGCGCACGCTCGAGCAGCGCGCCGGGCGCGCCGTGTTCGACCCGTTCCTGCGCGGCTGGTTCGACCGCCACGCCTTCCAGAGCGTGACCACCGAGCAGTTCCTCGCCTACCTGCGCCAGAACCTGCTGCGCCAGCATCCCAACGTGATGAGCGACGCGGAACTGAACGAGTGGCTGTACGCCCCCGGCATCCCGGCCAATGCCACGCGCGCCGTGTCGCCGCGCCTGGCCGCGTTGAACCGCGCGCGCGACGCCTGGCTGGCCGGCACGCTGCCCACCGCACGGCTGAACAACCCGAAGTGGAGCGCCGCCGAGTGGATGAAGTTCCTCAACGATATCGACGGCAAGGCCGGCCCCGACCAGCTGCGTGAACTCGACCAGGCTTTCGGTCTTGGCCGCAGCGGCAACAACGAAGTCGCATTCCGCTTCTACCGCGCGGCCATCGACGGCGGCTACCGCGACGTGCGCGCGCCGCTGGAAGCCTTCCTCATGAGCGTGGGCCGGCAGAAGTTTGTGGTGCCCCTGTACGCGGCGCTGCGCAAGCAGACGGAAGACCGCGCATGGGCCGAGACGGTGTTCGCCAAAGCCCGTTCGCACTACCATCCGGCCACGCAGGCCAGCGTGGACAAGGAAATGGCCAAGCCATGACGCGCACCGTGCGCGCGGCCCTGGCGATTCCGGCGTTGGCAGCGTCGCTGGCGCTGGGGAGCGCCGGTCCGGCCGTGTGCGCGCCGCTGGCCGTCGAGCAGGTGGCGCAGTACGACCTGGCCGGCGACGTCGCGCGCGCCATGGAGACCTTCGACGTGCCGGGCGTGGCGATTGCCATCGTCAAGGACGGGCAGGTGGTGGCGGCGCGCGGCTTCGGCGTGCGCAAGCGCGGCGAGCCTGCGCCCGTGGATGGCCGCACCCTGTTCGAGATCGCGTCCAATTCCAAGGGCTTCACGGCGGCGCTGCTGGCGATGCTGGTCGATGAAGGCAGGCTGGCGTGGAACGACCCGGTGGTCAAGCACCTGCCGGACTTTCAAATGTACGACCCGTACGTCACGCGCGAACTGACCGTGCGCGACCTGCTCGTGCACCGCAGCGGCCTTGGCCTGGGCGCGGGCGACCTGCTGTGGTGGCCCACCACCACGCTCTCCAGCGACGACATCATCCACCGCCTGCGCTACGTGCGTCCCGCCACCAGCTTTCGCAGCGCCTACGCCTACGACAACCTGCTGTACATCGTGGCCGCCAAGATCATTGAGCGCCAGACCGGCAAGCCCTGGGGCCAGGTGGTACGCGAGCGCATCCTCACGCCGCTGGGCATGCGCGCCACCACCACCAGCCTGGCCGAGAACGCCGGCAACCGCAACGTGGCCGGGGCGCACAGCGTCATCGATGACAAGGTGGTGCCGGTGCGCCAGTTCCCCGTGCCGAATGCCGCCGGCGCGGTGGGCGTCAACACCAATGCCGAGGACGTGGCGCGCTGGATGATGGCGCTGCTGGACGGTGGCCAGGCAGGTGGCAAGCGCCTGTGGTCGGCCGCGCAGGCACGCGAACTGTGGACCGAGCAGACCCCGATGGCGATCAATGAGCCGGCCGCCATCCTGCTTGATACCAAACCCAACTTCCTGTCGTACGGGCTGGGTTTCCAGTTGCGCGACTATCGCGGGTTGAAAGTGGTGCAGCACGGCGGCGCGCTGCAGGGCTTCTATTCGCGGCTGGTGATGGTGCCGCAGGCCAGGCTCGGGATCGCGATCCTGACCAATGCGGAAAACGGCAGCGTGCTCACGGCCTTGCAGTATCGGCTGCTCGACCACTACCTGGCCGGTGGTGGGGCGGACTGGATCGCGCTGTCGAAAGCCGCGGCCGACGCGGCCCGTGCCAAGGCGCGTGCGGCGGTGGGCAGCGCGCAGGCGGGGAGGGCGGCCCAGTCGCACCCTTCGCTGGCGCTGACCGCGTACGAAGGGGAGTATCGGGACCCGTGGTATGGCGTGGTGTCGATCCGTGCGGAGGAGGGCAGGCAGGTGATGCGCTTTTCGAACACGCCGGATCTGGTGGGGGACCTGGAGCACTTCCAGTACGACACCTTCATCGTGCGCTGGCGCCAGCGCAATTTGAATGCGGATGCGTACGTGACGTTCTCGCTCAATCACGACGGCAGCATCGAGCGGATGAAGATGGCGCCGGTGTCGAGCGAGACGGATTTCAGTGATGCCTTTGCGGATCTGGCGTTTGTGCCGGTGCGGGCGGGGAAGGCTGAGGATGCGAAGGGGCGGTGAAAGGGAGGTACGGTGATCGTTAGCTCCAACACGTCGTCCTGGCGAAGGCCAGGACCCATATCGCGCTTGCTCAGAGTGGAGCAATGCCATTGATGGAACGCGCCATGGGTCCTGGCCTTCGCCAGGACGACGGTTTTGTGTGGGTGAACTCAACCGGGGCAGCGGTTCAACGCTTTGCGCCACCCTCGGATACCTTCACTTGCGCTCCCAGATCTTCAGCATATCCGGCGACGCCTGCAACCTGATCCCGTTATCGTTCAACACCCCTTCCGTGGCCTCCGCCATGTCCTTGCGGCGCACCACGATATTCTCCGCGCCGCGCTGGTCGAAGCGGAACACCAGCAGCTCGTCGACGCTGTCGCGCAGCAGCGTGACCAGGTGCGCCAGGCTGCGCACCTTGACGCCATTGACCGAGTCGACCACCGAACCTGGCCGGCTGCTGTAGCCGCTCATGGTCTTGTGGGGGAAGAACGGTGAACTGATCACCACCAGCTCCTCGCGCTCGGGCGTCGCATACTCGCCGCGCTGGGTCACCATCGGACTGGCCATCCCGCTCAATGCATTGAACGCGCCCAGGTTGTTGGTGAAGAAGGAGTTGAATTCATTGGTCGCGCGCGAGAACACCATCGGGCCATAGATGAAGTACGACGGGTACGCGCCCTCCAGCGACGCCACCACAGGCTTGCGGTAGGTGGTGACGGGCACCTGCACCTGCAGCGTCTTCCCGCCCCGCACAATCGTCAACGGCACCTTGCCGTCGCGCGCGACGTGCTGCACCAGGTAGCGGAACGACAGGCGCAGGCTCGGCCCGGCGCTGATCATGGCCTGGTTGTCGATCGGCTTGTCGCCGATGTGGGTGATGACGTCCCACTCCTTGAGCGGATAGGCGGCGTCCGGGAAGGCCGGCTTGCGCACCACCGCGCCGGCCACGCCCGCGGGCAGCTTCAGCCACTCGCGCAAGGCGGCGCTCTCGAGCGTCTGCAGTTCGTCGTACAGGGCCGGCTTGCCGTCGTACTTGCCGTCCGCGACATCGCGCAGGAACAGGTCGATTTCCTCGTTGGGGATGATGTAGCCGATGTTCTGGCCCTCGGCCGCGCGCGCGAACGCGAGACCAATCATGCGGTCGCCGGCGATCACCGGGCCGCCGCTGTTGCCGGCGTTGATCGCCGCATCGACCTGCATGCGCAAGCCCGACGTCGGGTAGGAATACGGCACGAACTCGATGCGCGAGACGATGCCCTTGGTGATCGACAGCGAGGTGCCGCCGGTCGGGTAGCCGTAGGCGAACACCTGTTCGCGCACCGCCGGCAGGGCGGTGCTGCGCGGGGCCGGCGGATGGGTCTTGAAGAAGGCTTCGTCGTCGAGCTTGAGGACGGCGAGATCGATGCCCGGCGAGATGGCTTCCACGGTGGCGTTGATCTTGTCGCCCTGCTCGTTGCCCTGGATTTGTACCAGGCTGGCGTAGCCCACCACGTGCGCATTGGTGAGAATGCGCCGTCCTTCGATGACCACGCCGGAGCCGCTGGCGTCCTGCGGCGAGGCGCGCGTCCAGGGCTTGAACGGGTCGGGCCCGCGCAGGGTCGAGAACACCTTGACGACGGAGTTCTCGATCACGGCCGGCTTGTCGGCGGCGTGGGCGAAAAGGCTGACGCCGGCCAATGCAAGGGCGGCGGCGTGTCGGTTCAGTCGGATCAATAGCATCGTGGCGGTGGCAAGTGCGAAGGAGGCGCAGGGTGCGCCGACCTGGCACTATACACCGGCCGCCTGCATTGACCGCCCCCGGCCTCAGGGCTGGCCGTCTTCCTCGTCCAGCAGATCGGCCAGCCGGTCGAAGCGCTGCTCCCAGCGCGGTTTGCGCTCCAGCACCCAGCGTTCCAGCGCGAGGAAGCCGTCCGGGCGCAGGCTGCAGCTGCGCACCCGGCCTGTCTTCACGGTCTGGATCAGGCCCGCCGCTTCCAGCACGCGCAGGTGCTGCGCCACGGCGGTGACGGTGATGCCGAGCGGCGCGGCCAGGCTGCTCACGGATTGGGCGCTGTCGGTAAGGCGCGCGATGATCGAGCGGCGGGTGGCGTCGCCCAGGGCGTCGAACACCTGGTCGGCGGCGGCGTCAAGCATCGTAGCCATCGGAGGCGAGCTCGCGTACAAGCTGGTCGAGCAGCTGGTTCCAGCCGGCGCGGCGCATCTCCGGGCCATCGGCGCCTTCGTAGAACACGGCCTGGTGGGTGCAGATGAGCGTGGTGCCCTCAGCTGCGGCCAGCACTTCGAAGGTGACCAGCGCAGCCGAGATGCGTTTGTCGCCGAACGACATGGTCGAGGCGATGGTGATGCGCTGGTCGGGAACGATGTCGACAAAGGCGCCGTCGTGCGCCAGTTCCGCGCCGGGAAAGGGCGTGTTGGCGTTCAGGCGGTAGCGCGCGCGTTCGGCGCCGCCCACGCGGAAGTCCATCTCGAACGCGAGCACGTCGTGGGTGGCGCCTTCGCCGAACCAGCGGCGCTTTTTGGCCGGGTCGGCAAGGGCGGCGTACACCCGCGCGGGCGCCTGGCGGAACGCGCGCCGCAGGACGAAGGTGTCGTGGACGACGGTCGATTCGAGCATGGTGGCCTCCTGTTCAATAGTGAAGTCGAGGCTTCAGTATTGTCCCGCAGGTGCAGAAAGTCAAGTGGCCACTTCAGTATCGTGCAAATTACGGCTTGACGAACTTGAGCGTCATGCGGTCGCTCTCGCCGATCGCCATGTACTTCTCGCGGTCCTTGTCCTTGTTGGCCAGCACCGGCGGCAGGGTCCACACGCCTTTCGCGTAGTCGGCGGTGTCCTTCGGGTTGGCGTTGATTTCGGACTTGGCGGCCAGCTTGAAGCCGGCGCTTTCCACCATCTTGATCACGTACGCTTCATGCAGGTAGCCATCGGTGCTGCCCGCCTTGCGCGACGCCGGCAGGCGATGGTCGACCACGCCGAACACGCCGCCGTGCTTCAGGGTCTTGTACACCTGCGCGAAGGTGTCCTTGAGCTTCTCGTCGCCGTCCTCGGTCCAGTTGTGGATGTTGCGGAAGGTGAGCACCATGTCCACGCTTTCGGGCTTGGCGAAGTTGATCTCGCGCGGCGGCTCGAACACGCCCAGCTGCACCTTGTCGAACAGGGCCGGATTGGAGGCCAGCTTTTTCTGGACGCTGGCGGCGTAGCGGCGCGCCCCTTCGTTGGGCGAGGTGGGCGATTCGGCGGCCGCGATCAGCTTGCCCTTCTCGCGCAGATACGGCGCCAGGATCTCCGTGTACCAGCCGCCGCCCGGCGACAGCTCCACCACGGTCATGGTCGGCTTGATGCCGAAGAAGGTCAGCGTTTCGTAGGGATGGCGGGCGTTGTCGCGGGCGACGTTGGCCGGGGTGCGTGCATTGCTGGCGATGGCGGCCTTGAGGGCCTCGTCTGCATGGGCGGCTTGGGTGGACAGCAGGGTGCTGACGGCGAGGGCGATCGCCGGGAACAATTGTTTCATGGAGTCTCCGTGGGGTGGGCAAGCTTGTCGATTCGCTACGGATGATCGGCCATGGGCAGCGCCCGGTCAAGCGCCGTTGAATATGCACATTGTATTGACGGGACTCCAATAACGTAGCGTGCGCGCAATTGTTTCGCTAACGAATATCATTGTGTTAAGAAATTTTTGTACAGTGACTCAAGTGTTGCGGAGCAGGCGTGGAGCGACGGACCCTGATGCAGTATGGCGCCAGCCTGGCCCTGGCGGCGTGGCCCGGTGCGTTCGCACGGGCCGCGCGCAGCCACGACTTCTACTTCACCCGCCTGACCTATGAATCCGGCGATTGGGATGCCTACCCGGGCGCGGCGGGCGCGGTGCTGCGCGCCTTGTCGTCGGTGGCCAGCCTGCGCGCCGACCCGCTCGAACGCGTGGTGGCGCTGGGCGACCCCCGCATGCTGGAGTCGCCGTTCTGCTACCTGTGCGGCCACAAGCTGGTGCAGTTCACCGCGGCCGAACGGCGCAACCTGGAGCGCTTCGTGCGCGCCGGCGGCTTCCTATTGGTGGACGATTGCAGCCGCAATCCGCGCGGGCTGTTCGCACGCTCGTTCGAGGCCGAGATGCGCCAGCTGTTCGGCGCGCGGGCGCTGCTGCCGCTGCCGAACGCGCATGCGCTGTACACCAGCTTTTTCCACCTCGATGGCGGCGGCGCCTTGCGCGCAATCGCCTTCGGCGGCCGGGTGCGCGTGCTGTACGCGAACCAGAACTTCGCCCAGGCCTGGAGCGAAGGGCAGGGCGAGCCGCTGCGCCTGGCCGTCAACATCATTCACTACGCCCTGGGAGTTTGAACGTGTCGCGACATGAGCCCGACTGGAATGAACGCGAGGTGGCCGCCATGACGGCCGCCGTGCGCGCCCTGCGCGCCAGCATGGCGCGTGTGATCGTCGGCCAGGACGAGGCGCTCGACGCGCTCGTCATCTGCCTGCTGGCCGGCGGCCACGCGCTGATCGAGGGCAAAAGGCGCGGCGCCAAATATGTCGTCGTGACCATGTGCGTCGGCGGGGGCATGGGCGCCGCGGGGCTGTTCGAGGTCCTCTAGCCGGTGGCGGGCTCGGCCTGCGGAGAGAT
>JBKHWY010000002.1:0-23703 GCA_046566285.1 Gammaproteobacteria bacterium
CGAACGCTGCTTCATCAGCGCGGCCATGCGCAGGGCATTGCGGCTGTAGTCCGAGAAGGTCAGGAAGGTGGCGCCGAACGGGATGTAGCCGCCGTGCAGGGCCACGCCGTTCTGGATCGCGGCCATGCCGAATTCACGCACGCCGTAGTTGATGTGGTTGCCCGGTTTGCCGGAGCGCAGGGCGATGCACTCCTTCCAGTTGGTCAGGTTCGAGCCGGTCAGGTCGGCCGAGCCGCCCAGGAACTCCGGCAGGCTGGGGGCCAGCGCCTGGATGGCGTTCTGGCTGGCCTTGCGCGTGGCGATGGTTTCCTTCTTCTCGATGGTCGAGGCGATCGCCTTGGCCAGCACTTCATCGAAGTTGGCGGGCAAGTCGCCCTTCATGCGGCGTTCCAGTTCCGCTGCTTCGTTCGGGAACTGCGCGCGGTAGGCCGCGAACTGCTCGTTCCAAGTCGACTCGAAGGCCGCGCCCTGCTCTTTCGCGTCCCAGGCCGCGTAGATCTCGCCGGGGATGTCGAACGGGATCGGGTCCCACAGCAGGTGCTGGCGTACCGCCGCCACTTCCGCGTCGCCCAGCGCCGCGCCGTGCACCTTGTCGCCGCCCTGCAGGTTGGGCGAGCCCTTGCCGATGATGGTCTTGCAGCAGATCAGGGTCGGCTTGTCCGATGCCTTGGCCTTGGTGATGGCCGCATCGACGGCCGCCACGTCGTGGCCGTCCACGTCAGGGATCACGTTCCAGCCGTAGGCGGCGAAACGCTGCGGGGTGTTGTCGGTGAACCAGCCTTCGACCTTGCCGTCGATCGAGATGCCGTTGTCGTCGTACAGGAAGATCAGCTTTTTCAGGCCCAGGGTGCCGGCCAGCGAGCACACTTCGTGCGAGATGCCTTCCATCAGGCAGCCGTCGCCCAGGAAGGCGTAGGTGTAGTGATCCACCACGTCGAAGCCCGGCTTGTTGAATTCATTGGCCAGCAACCACTCCGACAGCGCCATGCCCACCGCGTTCGCGATGCCCTGGCCCAGGGGACCGGTGGTGGTTTCCACGCCCGGCGTGATGTCCACTTCCGGATGGCCCGGGGTCTTGCTGTGCATCTGGCGGAAGTTGCGGATGTCGTCCATCGACAGGTCGTAACCGGTCAGGTGCAACAGCGCGTAATGCAGCATCGAGCCGTGGCCATTGGAGAGCAGGAAGCGGTCGCGGTTGATCCATTTCGGATTGCCCGGATTGTGCTTGTAGTGCTGACCCCACAGCGCGACGGCGATTTCAGCCATGCCCATCGGCATGCCAGGGTGGCCCGAGTTGGCCTTCTGGACGGCATCCATCGCCAGCGCGCGGATCGCGTTGGCCATCAAGGTAGTGGTTGCGGTAGGTTTCATGAGAAGAAGTCTTGGAGACTAAGGATTGGGAATGCGGTGGCAGTGCGGCGCTGCGAAACCAACTATTTTACCAGACCAGGAGGTGCCCATTTAAAATGCATTCCTCATTAATGTTCGCCTTGCAACACCCAAGCCCCCTCCTTCATGCCGCGTTTCTACTGCCCTCAGCCCCTCGCCGCCGGCGCCACCGTCCAACTGCCCGAAGCGGTGGCCCATCACCTGCACGTGGTGCGCATGCAGCCCGGAGACGACATCACTTTATTCAACGGCGAAGGGGGCGAGTACACCGCCCGGCTGGCGGCCATCGAGAAGCGCCGCGCCAGCGCCACCGTCACCGAATTTAGCGCCCGCGAGGTCGAGCTGCCCTACGCCATCACCCTGGCCCAGGCCCTGCCGGAAGCGGCCAAGATGGACTGGATCATCGAAAAGGCGGTGGAAATGGGGGTGGCCGCCATCGAACCGCTGGCCGCGCAGCGCTGCGTGGTGAAGCTCACCGGCGAGCGCGCCGACAAGCGCCAGGCCCACTGGCAAGGCGTGATCGAGGCGGCGAGCGAACAAAGTGGCCGCAACCGGCTGGCCCGGCTGGCCGGCGTGCAGGCCATCGGTCCCTGGCTGGCCCGCCCGGCCACCCAGCCGCGCCTGCTGCTGTCCCCGCGCGGCACGGGCACCCTGGCCGAGTGGGCGCGAGGCCATGCACCGCAGGACGTCACGCTGATGATCGGCCCGGAAGGCGGCTTCACCGCGCAGGAAGAAGACGCCGCCCTCGCCCACGGCGCCGTGGCGGTGACGATGGGCGCGCGCATCCTGCGCACGGAAACGGCGGGCATCGCGGCGGCGGCGACGCTGTGCGCGCTCTGGGGCGCCTGATGCGCCAGGCTTCGCCCGGCCCGTGGCAGGGTGCTAACAGACCGTGGCAGGCCGGCGACATACTTGACCAATACACAGAGATATTGCCCTGAATCATCTTTGTGGGAGGTAGTATGGTGGTTTTGCCCCTCGTCTCCTTCCATGTCCACCTTCCTCGACCGGCTGTCGCTGCCGGCCAAATTCGCCCTCCTCAGCCTGCTCGGGCTGCTGCTGACTTCGATCCCGACTTTCCTGTATTTCCAGCAAACCGGCCAGCTGCTGCAGGCGCTGGAAAAGGAACAGCAAGGCCTGGCACCGTTGCAGCTGTCGCAGCAGACCATCCGCCTGACCCAGCAGCATCGCGGCCTGTCCGCGCTGTTCCTGTCCGGGGCCGGCGAAGGGGCCGGTTCGCTCAGCGCCAAGCTGATGGAAGTGGATAAATCGTATGCCGCATTGGGCGGTGCCATCGCCAAGGCGGGCGAGCACGACCTGGCCGCGCGCTGGGCCGCCATCGGGCGCGACTGGGCCACTTTGCGCGAAGACGTGGCCAGCAAGCGCGTCTCGGCCGCCGACAGCATGAAGGCGCACGGCATGGTGATCGCGCAGCTGCTCAAGCTGAACGAACTGCTGGGCGACTTCTACGGCCTGGCGATCGACCCGGACGTGGACACCTACCAGCTGATCCAGGCCGCCAACTATCAGCAGCCCTACCTGAGCGAAGAACTGGGCCGCCTGCGCGGACTGGGCGCCACCCTGCTGGCCAAGGGCGCCGCCAGCCAGGACGAACGCAGCGCATTGATGGCCGCCATCTCGCGTGCCGACGACCGCGCCGGCCAGATGATGAACGCCTTCGGCAAGGCCGTGCGCGCCAACCCCGCCATGGACCAGCGCCTGGGCGCGCCCGTGCGCCGCGCATTCGAACTGGCCGCCGGCCTGACCCGCAGCGCGGCCGCCGACATCGTCAAGCCCGAACAGCTGTCGGCCAACGCGCAGCAGTACTGGAATCAGGCCAGCGCCGCCATCGACGCCCAGTTCGACGCCAATCGCCAGGCCGGCGAGTTGCTGGCCGGCGTCCTGGACGAGCGCATCGCGCGCCACCAGGCTACCCGCATGCAGATGGCCGCCGCCATGCTCGCGCTGGTCGCGCTGGCCGGCTGGCTCAGCGTGGTGATCACCCGCTCGGTGACCCGTCCCCTTCAACACGCCATCGAAGTGGCCCAGCGCGTGGCGCAAGGCGACCTGGGGCACGAGTTCGACGTGGGCGCGGACAATGAAGTGGGCCGCCTGCTGCGCACCCTCAAGCAGATGAACGAAAGCCTGCGCCGCATGGTCGGCGAAGTACGCGCCAGCGTGCAGGCCATCAGCAGCGCCACCAGCGAAATCGCCAGCGGGAACGCGGACGTGTCGGCGCGCCTGGAAGCGCAGGCGTCCAACCTGGAAGAGACGGCGTCGTCGATGGAGGAACTGACCACCACCGTGCGCCAGAACGCCGACAATGCGCGCCAGGCCAATACCCTGGTGGTGAACGCATCGGCCATTGCCACCCACGGCGGACAAGTGGTGGGCAAGGTGGTGCAGACCATGGGCGAGATCAACGACAGCGCGCGGCGCATCGTCGACATCATCGGCGTCATCGACGGGATCGCCTTCCAGACCAATATCCTGGCCCTGAACGCCGCGGTGGACGCGGCGCGCGCGGGCGAACAGGGGCGCGGCTTCGCGGTGGTGGCCACCGAGGTGCGCAACCTGGCGCAGCGCTCGGCCGCCGCCGCGCGCGAAATCAAGGACCTGATCAACCACAGCGTCGAGCGCGTGGACGCCGGCAACCAGCTGGCCGGCGAAGCAGGCGCCGCGATGAGCGACATGCTCGCCAGCGTGGAAGGCGTCACGCGCATCATGAGCGAAATGGACCAGGCCGCCGCCGAACAGGGCGACGGCATCGAGCAGGTCAACCGGGCCGTGGTGGCGATGGACGAAACCACCCAGCACAATGCGGCGCTGGTCGAAGAGACCAATGCGGCGATCGAGCAGACCGAGGAACAGGCGCGCGCGCTGGTGCAGAGCATGAGCATGTTCACGCTGGGGACCGAAGCGGCCGTGCAAGGCGGGCGCGGTGCCGGCGGCGGCGCCGTGGCGGTCCGCGCCGCTCAGAGATAAATGCTGGCCACGCCGTCCGTTTCGGCATCGCGGCGGGCCAGGTCCCATCAGAAGCGGTAATTCCCAGTCAGGTAAAAGGTGCGCCCCAGCGGATCGGTATAGCGCCCGTCATACCCCACCTGGTTGCCGCCGCCGGCATTCCTGATCGACAGCGGCGGATCGCGGTCCAGCAGGTTGCGGATCCCCACCGTCAGCACGAAGCGCTTGCCCAAGGTGGCCCGGCCCTGGTAGTCCACCGTGGTGTAGCTGGCCACGTCGCGCTGCATGGCCACCACGGCGCCGATCGAGCCGTCCGGGTTCACGATGCGCACCGAGGCGTCGTCTTCGGTGAGCGGCTGGTCGTGGTAGCCGGAGCGGTAGCTGAACGTCAGCGAGTTGCTCAGCCAGTCGTAGCTGCGCAGCGACAGCACCAGGCGCGAGATGGTGCGGAAGGTGACGTTGTTGTACGAGTCGAAGCGGCCGATGCTGTTTTCCACGCCGGTGGAGCTGCCCGGCACGTCCTGCTCGGCTTTGAGCATCTGGGTTCCGGTCCAGCTGGCGGTCAGGTGCCCGATCGGGGTCTTGCCGACCCGGTAGATGAAGTCCCAGTCGATGCCGCGGTAGTGGGAGCTCGACAGGTTCACCGGCGACAGCGTGGCGGCCAGCACATTCGACTTCTGGATCGGGTCGTAGTACACCGAGATCCAGCGATCGGCCAGCGCGGGGTCCTCGAAAATCTGCTGCTGCGACAGCGGCTGCACCTGGTTCTTCAGCTTCACATCCCACCAGTCCAGCCCCAGCGACAGGCTGGCCACGGGCTCGATGCGCCCGCCGAAGGTGGCCTGGCGCGAGGTTTCGGGGCGCAGGCCGGCATCGCCCCGGCGCGGGTTGCCGTCGGTGAGCAGGTCGTATTCGGACGACCCGGGCTTGCAGTACAGGTAGCGCGGATCGGAGGGCGACTTGATCGGGCAGGCAAAGAAGTTCGAGGAGCCGAAGTTCTTCAGCGGGTCGGCGATGTCGTTCATGGTGGGCGCCTTGAAGCCGCTGCCGTAGGAGCCGCGCAGCAGCAGCATGGGCACGGGGGTATAGCGCATCGACAGCTTGTAGGTGGACTTGGACATGTCGTTGCCCACTTCCCCCGGCGCACTGGCGTGGCCGGCCACGTCATAACTCACATTGTGCTTGTTGACGGTGCCGTAGCTGTCGTAGCGCACGGCAGCGGTGGCTTCCAGGTTCTTCAGCACGGGCATGAGGAGTTCGGCGAACACACCCCAGTTGCTGCGCGTGGCGTCCAGGGCCTGCAGGCCGGTGCTGCCGCCGATGGCGACATCAGTCCAGCCGGGGTTTTGCGGACCCGGCCCCTGGTAGATGGGGGCGGGCAGGTCTTCGAAGCGCTGGCGCGTGTAGTCGGCGCCGGCGCCCAGCGAGGCCTGGCCGCCGGGCAGCGCGAACACTTCCGAGGAAGCGCGCACATTGGCCACGTCCAGGCGCGAACGCTTGGTTTCCAGCGTGCCTTGCAGGACCGCCGGCGCCAGCACGCTCGCGCCATTCGGATTAGGCAGGTAGGGGTTGTAGGCGCCCGAGCGGATCAGCGACTCGAAGGTGTCGGCCGAGATGTAGCCGGCCACCGCGTCATCCTTCTGGCGGTTGCGCGAATGGGTGTAGGACGCGCTCACGTCCCAGCCGGCCAGGCGCGTCTCGGCGCCGATCACGGCGTGCAGGGCGTCGGTGGCAAAGCGGTCGGTGCGCCCGCCGGCGTCCACGCCACGGTAGTACAGGAAGGCGTCGGTAACCTGGGCCGGATCGATGCCCAGGCCGGCCAGGAGCGGCACCACGTTGGCATTGTAGGCGCCCAGGTAGCTGGGGTTGACGCTGCGCTGGCCGGTGGCCGGGTCGGTACTGAAGGTGGTCAGCGGCTGGGCGGCGGGCGCGTAGCGCGCGGTATTGGTAAAGCGCGAGAGCACCAGTTCCCCGAACAGGCGGGTGTCGGCGCCGACACGCAGGCTGCCGGACGCGAATACGCTGTCGCGCTTCAAGCGCGGGATCAGTTGCACCGTGGCCGGGTAGTCGAAGCGGCAGGCGCCGCCGCGCGCGAAGGTGTTCGGGCTGCTGCAGGCGCCGTTCCTGATCAGGTCCACGGACAGCACTTCGTCGAACGCACCGGCCCCGCTGCCGCCCACCACTTCCACATTGGCCGGGGTGGAGTTGATGCTGGTCTGCCAGGTCACGTACTTCTGGCCGGCATGCTCGAAAGCGCGTACGCCGCTCCTGGCGAAATCGCGCTGGGCGGCATCGAGCGGGCGTTGCAGGTCGTGGCTGTAGGCCAGCAGCACGTTGTAGCCGTCCTTGTCCAGGTCGCCGAAGCCCTTGGACAGCGAGAAGTTCGCGCTCCTGCCGCCCGCATGCTGGGGACTGTTCAAGGTCAGTTCGACGTTGGCATCCTGCTGGTTTTTCTTAAGGATGAAGTTGATCACGCCGGCGATGGCGTCCGACCCGTACAGGGTGGAGGCGCCGTCGGTCAGGATCTCCACGCGCTCGACGGCCGACAGCGGAATGCTGGCCAGGTTCACCGCGCTGCTGCTGCCGTAGGGCGCCATGCGCCGGCCGTTCAAGAGCACCAGCGTGTAGTCCTTGCCGATGGCGTGCAGGGATGCGGTCTGCACGCCATTACCGCCGCCGTTCACCGAGGTGGAGGCGGTCAGGAAGCCTTGCATGGCCGGCAGCGCCGCCACCAGGTCGGCCACGTTGGCCACGCCCACCTGCTCGATCTGGGTGCGCGTCAGGGTTTGCACCGGCAGCGCGCCTTCGGCGGCAATGCGCTTGATGGACGAGCCGGTGATTTCCACCCGGGCGACCAGGGGCGCGGCGGCCTCCTGCGCGCTTGACGGCACGCTCAGCACGACCAGGCCGACGGTGGCGCCGCCGATGAAGGCACGGCCCAGCGCCCGCGCAAGTTCAGTTTGTTTCAGCATATCGATGCTCCTTTGGGAGAGGTGTCACTGTCCGCGGCGCCCGGCGCAAGGGTGTGGCTGTAGCTGTGGCCGGGTGCCGTCTTGGGAAGCCCGGCTTATGGCCGGGTCGGTCTGGCGGGCTCACCATAGCCGCGCCGCTTCCCATTAAGGCCGAGTCCGCGCAAGCTGTCGCCGTCCTGATGGCGAAATCACAACATCTTGTCGAAAACGCACGGTCGAGCGCACGAAACAGTCGGCTTCACGCATCAAGGCCGCCACCACGCAGCCGTTTGGCATGGGCATCGAAGCAGGTAAAATAACGGGTTCGGCGCATCCGCCGCCCCATCTGTACCGACATTGCCCATGCTGCGACTGAACGAAGTAAAACTGCCCCTCGAACACACCGAAGAAGAACTGCGTGACGCCATCCTGGCGCGCCTGAATGTGCCGGCCGAGGGCCTGCGCGGATTCACCGTGTACAAGCGCAGCTACGATGCGCGCAAGAAGACCGCCATTCACTTCATCTATTCGCTCGACGTGGACGTGGCCGACGAAGCGGCGGTGCTGGAGCGCAACCGGCGCGACGCCCACCTGTCGCCCTCCCCCGATACCAGCTACAAGTTCGTGGCCGGCGGCCTGCAGGCCCAGGGCCACCATACGGGCGAGCGTCCGATCGTGATCGGCACCGGGCCGTGCGGACTGTTCGTGGCGCTGATCCTGGCGCAGATGGGCCTGCGCCCGCTGATCCTCGAGCGCGGCAAGGTGGTGCGCGAACGCACCGTGGACACCTTCGGCTTCTGGCGCAAGCGCAAGCTCAATCCGGAATCGAACGTGCAGTTCGGCGAAGGCGGCGCCGGCACCTTCTCGGACGGCAAGCTGTACAGCCAGATCAAGGACCCCAAGCACTACGGGCGCAAGGTGCTGACCGAGTTCGTCAAGGCCGGCGCGCCGGAAGAGATCCTGTACGTGAGTAAACCGCACATCGGCACCTTCCGGCTGGTGAAGATGGTCGAGCAGATGCGCGAGAACATCATTGCGCTGGGCGGCGAATACCGCTTCGGCAGCAAGGTGGTGGACATCGATGTGGAGACCATCGGCGGCGAGCGCCAGATCCGCGGCGTGGTGCTCGACGGCGGCGAACACATCGCCAGCCGCCACGTGGTGATGGCAATCGGCCACAGCGCGCGCGACACCTTCGAGATGCTGTACGAGCGTGGCGTCTACATCGAAGCCAAGCCCTTCTCGATCGGCTTTCGGGTCGAGCACCCGCAGTCGCTGATCGACGTGTGCCTCTTCGGCCCCTACGCCGGCAACAAGCTCGTGGGCGCGGCCGACTACAAGCTGGTGCACCACGCCGCCAACGGGCGCTCGGTGTACAGCTTCTGCATGTGCCCGGGCGGCACCGTGGTGGCGGCGGCCTCGGAACCGGGCCGCGTGGTCACCAACGGCATGAGCCAATATTCGCGCGCCGAGCGCAATGCCAACAGCGCCATCGTGGTGGGCATCACCCCGGAGCAGGACTATCCCGGCCATCCGCTGGCCGGCATCGCCCTGCAGCGCCGCCTGGAGGAAGGCGCTTTTGCCCTGGGTGGCGGCAACTACGACGCACCCGGCCAGCTGATGGGCGACTTCGTCAAGGGCCGCGCTTCGACGGCGCTGGGCAGCGTGATCCCGTCGTTCAAGCCGGCCGTGCACCTGACCGACCTGGCGCCGTCCCTGCCCGACTACGCCATCATCGCGCTGCGCGAAGCCTTCCCGGCGTTCGACAAGCAGATCCGCGGCTACTACAAGGAAGACGCCCTGCTGACCGGCGTGGAGACGCGCACCTCCTCGCCGATCCGCATCAAGCGCCGCGACGACGACTTCCAGAGCCTGAACACGCGCGGGCTGTTCCCGGCCGGCGAAGGGGCCGGCTATGCGGGCGGCATCCTGTCGGCCGCCGTGGACGGCATCAAGGTGGCGGAAGCGGTCGCGCTTTCCATTGCTCAGAATTAACAATTCATGCCTGGATGGGGGCTCGGAGCGGCCCCCTGCTCGACATTTGTCTATTTGAAGCAACAAAAATAGTCGAGCGAACGCACTATTTATTGATCTTTATTTGGCGCTCCGCTCTTCTTTACAACTCTTTACATGATACATATCAAAGAGTTACCGCTTTGATAGCGGTAACACCCGCGCTACGTCAATTGTTTTTTGTCACGAAACTTTCACATACAATCAAAGTGACCGATTAGACGCAAGACAAGATTTTGCGGACGATCAGTATGAAGCAGGTCTATCCAACACCCGCCACTGGAGCGTATGAATGAAAAAGAAACTGATTGCCCAAGCGATCGCGTTGATCGGCGTCGTCGGCATCAACACCGTTGCAAGTGCCGCCGATGAGCCGCTGCAGCGCGTGATCGTCACTGGTTCGAACATCAAGCGAACCGCAGCCGAAGGATCGAATTCGGTGATGACCTTAAGCCGCAAGGACATCGCCCAGACCGGCGCCGTGTCGGTGCCGGACTTGCTGGCCAAGATTCCCTCGCTCGGCTCGGGCAACCAGGTGGACGCCCGCGACGGCGGCTTTTCCAAGGGCCTGGCGACCGCGTCGATGCGCGGCCTGGGTTCGGCCTCCACGCTGATCCTCCTGAACGGCCGCCGCATCACCCCGTCCGCCTACGCCGACCCCAACGCCGGCCAGTCCACCCAGTACGACCTGAACTCGATCCCCCTGTCGGCCATCGAGCGCGTCGAAGTGCTGAAGGATGGCGCCTCGGCCGTGTACGGCTCCGACGCGATCGCCGGCGTGATCAACTTCATCACCAAGACCAATTTCCGTGGCGGCGAAGTCAACGCCACCGCCAGCACCACCGAGCGTGGCACCTTCGGCCGCAACAACGTCAACGGCGTGTACGGTTTCGGCGACCTCGACAAGGATGGCTACAACGCCTTCATCGCCGTCGACCTGACCCAGCGCGAACGCGCTTCGCTGGCCGACGCGCACGGCGTGCGCCGCAGCGAATACGAAGCCATCACCGGGCGCCTGTCGAACTACTACAGCGGCATCTCGGCCCATCCCGTGTTCTACAAGGAGAAAAAGCTCGGCAGCGGCAGCTACAACGCCTATGTCAGCGCCGACCTGTCCTGCCCGGCCGAAGACATCCGTACCGGATCGACCGCGCTCACCCCGATGCAGGCTTCCGATCCGCTCATCGGCAACAAGTTCTGCAACTATGACGGCTGGGCCAGGGAAGATGCCCAGGGCAAGGGCGACGCCCAGAGCGTGATGGCGCGCGCGGAATTCAAGCTCGGCGAGAACATCTCGGCCTTCGCCGAAGCTTCCTATGCGCGCAACTTCGTGCAGTACAACGGCGTGTCGCGCACCATCACCGGCCGCTCGCTGTCGACCGTGTTCCCGAAAGAAGGCGCCGGCACCTCGTTCCGTCCGATCCTGGGCGTGAACCACCCTGACAACCCCACCCGTGGCACCGCCAACCCTGTGCCCGTGGCTGTGGCAGTGCGTTTCCCGGCCGCCGGCGGCAGCGAAAACACCAACGAATACAAGCGCGTGCTGGCCGGCCTGAAGGGCAGCCACTTCGGCTGGGACTGGGATGCCGGCCTGCTGTACAACGAATCGACCCGTGAGCAGTTTTCCTATGGCTTCGTGCACAAGCCGACCGTCGAGCGCCTGTACACGGAAAACGTGCCGCTGGCGACCATCCTGGCCGATCCGAATGCCACCCGCAACATCAGCCTGAACGGCAAATCCAAGATCGCCCAGTTCGACTTCAAGGGCGCGACCGAGTTCGGCCAGCTGGCCGGCGGCGCCATCGGCCTGGCGACAGGCGTGGAATTCAAGCGCGAGTCGATGACCCTGGTACCGGATCAGCTGACCGTGAACGGCCTGATTGTCGGTCTGGCCAATACCTACGCGGAGGCTTCGCGCAACGTGGGCTCCGCCTTCGTCGAAGTGCGCACCCCGTGGACCAAGTCGTTCGAGATGGATTACGCGGCGCGCCTGGACAAGTATGAAGGCTTCGATCGCAGCATCACCCCGAAAGTGGGCGCCAAGTGGACCGTCAGTCCAGCGCTGGCGCTGCGCGGCACCTACTCGCGCGGCTTCCGCGCGCCGGCCCTGACCCAGATGGTCAACGGCGGCACGCAGTACTTCCAGAACAACTACGAAGACAAGCTGCGTTGCAACAAGCCGAACTCGGAATCCTTCGACTGCCTCAAGAGCCTGTCGGGCGTGGCCTCGGCCAACCCCGAACTGGAACCGGAAAAAGCCAAGAGCTTCACGCTCGGCCTGGTGGCCTCGCCTGCCGCCAACATCGACGTGGTGCTGGACTACTACCGCATCAAGAAGGAAAAGGAAGTTGACCTGCTCAGCATCTCGGGCACGATCCAGGATCCGAAGTACGCCAGCCGCGTGCACCGCGATCCGAATCCGGGCACCTGGGTCCTGGATGCCAACGGCAACCCGGTTCCGAATTCCGGCCCGCTGATCAGCGTCGAGACGCCATACATCAACGCCGGCAATACCGACACCTCGGGCATCGACCTGGAAGTTGTCCTGCGCAACAACCTGGGCGAGAACGGCCGCCTGACCACGCGCCTAAACACCACCTACATGCTGACCTACAAGAAGGCCGCCAACCCTGGCGACCCCATGTATGACCTGGTTGGCACGAATGGCTCGGTGGCCTACGACCTGACGTCCGTGGGTGAACTGCCGCGCTGGAAGACCACCCTGGCCACCACCTGGGCACGCGGCGCGCACACCCTGACCGGCACCGTGAACTTCGTCAGCGGATTTTCGCACTTGGCCCGCTACAGCGTGATCGACGACGAGGGCACCGTCGGCGCCTACGATGAGCCGTACTGCCAGTGGGGCCGTCCGGGCCTGCAGCCGCTGTATGCGACCTACTATCCGAAGTGCCTGGTGCAGTCGTTCACCACGGTCGACGTGGCGTACAACTACCAGTACTCGGCTAACCTGGGCTTCGGGGTGAACATCCTGAACCTGTTCGACCAGAAGGCGCCGTACGATCCGAACTACGGCACCGCGGGGTTCAACACCACCCTGCATAGCGCGGTCGGACGCTACTTCAGCTTCAAGGCCAGCTACAAGTTCTAAGCTGGACAGCAAACCCGTTGGCCTGGCGCCGGCGGGTTTGCAGAAGCGCCGGATCACGACTTTTGTTGGTTCCGTTAGCCTCAAAACCGTCGTCCTGGCGGAGGCCAGGACCCATAGCGCGCTTCCTCAGAGTGGAACCATGCCTCTTCAGGAACGCGCAATAGGTCCTGGCCTTCGCCAGGACGACGACATTAACGCCAACACTTCAACGCACTACAGCCACCCCGCCCGCTTGAACCTGCGATACAGGTAGCCGCTGGCGCACAGCATGGTCAGGATCGCCATCGGGTAGCCGAACTTCCAATCGAGCTCCGGCATGAACTTGAAGTTCATTCCCCAGATGCCCGCAAAGGCCGTGAACACGGCGAAGATCGCCGCATACGCGGCCAGGCGCTTGTTGACCTCCCCGTCGTCGATGGCCACCATCGACAGGTTCACCTGGATGGCGGTGTTGATGGTGTCGCGGATGGTGTCGAGCGAGGTGCCGATCCTGAACAGGTGGTCCTGCACGTCGCGGAAGTATTCCTGGGTGGTGGCGCAGAACGATGGCACCCGGCCGCCATGGAGTTTGCCGATCGCCTCCGTGAGCGGCGCCACCGCGTGGCGCAGGGTCAGCACCTTGCGCTTGAGCGCGTACAGGTGCTCGATGTTTGAGCGCTGGGCGCCGGCCGTGAAGATCTGCTCCTCGATGGCTTCCAGCTCGTTTTCCAGCAGGTCCACCACCGGAAAATAGCGGTCCACCACCGCGTCCATCAGCGCATACAGCACGAACGAAGAACCCTTGGACAAGAGCTCCGGTTCGCGCTCGGCCCGTGCGCGCACGCCGAGAAAGCCTTGGGTGACGCGTTTTCGCACCGAGAGCACGTAGTTGGGACCGACGAACACGTGCACTTCGCCGGTGGTGAGATCGTCGCTCTCCTCGCGCTCGACCGTGTGCAGCACTACGAACAGGGAATCGCCGTACTCCTCGATCTTGGGCCGCTGCTGGCCGCGCAGGGCGTCTTCGATCGCCAGTTCGTGCAGGCCGGACTCCTCCTGCATGACGTCCAGTTCGGCGGTGGTGGGTTCGGATAGTGCAACCCAGACAAAGCAGCCGGGCTTGATAATGTATTCGCTGATGTCCTCGATGGGAATGTCGGCGAGTTTCTTGCCTTCCTGGTAGGCGACGCAGTTGATGAGCATGGAGAAATCGGTGGGTGGTGAAGCTTACATCCGTGCAAGCTTACACCACCGCTCCCGATTGCGCCGCCCCTACTCGTCCTTCGCGCCGTCGATCCCCAGCTCGGCGATCTTGCGCGTGATGGTATTGCGGCCGATGCCAAGCCGCACGGCCGCATCGTTCTTGCGCCCGTGCGTGTGCTTGAGCGCCGTCTTGATGAGGGCCGACTCGAACTGGCGGCCCAGCACATCCATGACTTCCGACTGTCCGGCCGAGAGCATGGTCGCCGCTTGCAGTTCCAGAAGGCCAATCCAGCCGCCGGCCGGGTTGAGGGCGCCGTTGCCCCCCACGCCGGGCGCAATCGGCGCCGCCACCTGGCCCGGCAAACCGGCCGGGACATCGGCCGGCACATAAGCGGACGCATTGACTTCGCCGCCCCGCCCTTCGCCCTGGGACAATTCCAGCGGCAAGTCCTTGACCTCGACGGTCTGGCCGGGCGCCATCACGGTGATCCAGTTGCACAGGTTTTCCAGCTGGCGCACGTTGCCGGGCAACTCCAGCTGGGTGAGGAACTGCAGCGCCGCGTCGCTCATGCGCTTGGTCTCCACGCCCAGCTGCTTGGCGCTTTGCACCAGGAAGTGGCGCACCAAAATGGGGATATCCTCGCGCCGCTCCCTCAAACTGGGCAGGCGCAGGCGGATGACGTTCAGGCGGTGGTACAAGTCTTCGCGGAACAGCCCGTCCTTGACGCGCTGCTCCAGGTTCTGGTGCGTGGCGGTGATGACGCGCACGTTGGCCTTCATCGGCTGGTGCCCGCCCACGCGGTAGAAGTGTCCGTCCGAGAGCACGCGCAACAGGCGCGTCTGCAGGTCGAAGGGCATGTCGCCGATCTCGTCCAGGAACAGCGTGCCGTTCTCGGCCTGCTCGAAGCGCCCGCGCCGGGTGGTCTGCGCGCCCGTGAACGCTCCGCGCTCGTGGCCGAACAGTTCGGACTCCAGCAAGTCCTTCGGGATCGTCGCCGTGTTCAACGCAATGAAGGGCTGTTGGGCGCGCGGGCTGTGCTTGTGCAGGGCACGCGCCACCAGCTCCTTGCCGCTGCCCGATTCCCCCGTAATCAGGACCGTCACGTTCGACTGCGACAGCCGGCCAATGGCCCGGAACACCTCCTGCATGGCGGGCGCCTGACCCAGGATTTCAGGGGTGTCGGTGGGCCCGGACTCCACGCTGGTCTCGCGCAGGCTTTCGTCCAGCGCGCGGCGGATCAGTTCAACCGCCTTGTCGATGTCGAAGGGCTTGGCCAGGTATTCGAAGGCGCCGCCCTGGAAAGCCGCGACGGCCGAATCCAGGTCGGAGAATGCCGTGATGATGATGACGGGAAGACCGGGAAAACGGTTCTTCACGGTTTGCAGCAGGTCCAGGCCCGATTCGCCCGGCATGCGGATGTCCGACACCAGCACCTGCGGCGTTTCGAACTCCAGCGCGGCCATCGCGTCGCGCACGTTGGAAAAACTGCGGGTGGCGAGGTTTTCGCGCGCCAGGGCTTTTTCCAGCACCCAGCGGATCGAGGCGTCGTCGTCGACTATCCAGATTGGTTTCATGTATTCGCGCTTCCCCTGCATATGGATCTGTCGGATCTGTCAGTGTGGGACCGGTTCCGCGCGTCGCTTGCAGGTGCGCCCTCTACGGCAAGGGCAGCAGGATCCTGAAGTCGGTGAGCCCCGGGCGGCTTTCGCACTCGATCACGCCGAGGTGCTGCTGCACGAAAGTCTGCGCCAGGGTCAGCCCAAGGCCGCTGCCGCCTTCCCGTCCCGATACCAGCGGATAGAAGATGTGGTCGCGGATCTGCGGCGGGATGCCCGGTCCATTGTCGATGATATGCAAGTCTAATGCCAGGCCGTACCGTACCTTGGCGAGCGTGACCTGGCGCGCCACCCGGGTCTTGAAAATGATCTCGGCGTCGCCATCGGCGATGCGCTCGCCCAGGGCCTGGGCGGCGTTGTGGGCGATGTTGAGCACCGTCTGGATCAGCTGCTCCTTGTCGCCCCTGAATTCGGGGATGGAGGCGTCGTAGTCACGGCGGATCTTCAGCCCGGCCGGGAACTCGGCCAGGATCAGCGAGCGCACCCGCTCCAGCACTTCGTGGATGTTGACGTCGCCGACGATGTGCGGGCGCCGGTGCGGGGCCAGCAGGCGGTCCACCAGGGTCTGCAGGCGGTCCGCTTCCTTGATGATGACCTGGGTGTATTCCTTCAGCTGGGGCAGGCCGTTGGCCTTCAGTTCCAGTTCCAGCAGCTGGGCCGCGCCGCGGATGCCGCCCAGCGGATTCTTGATTTCGTGCGCGAGGTTGCGCACCAGTTCCTTGTTGACCTGGCTCTGGTCGAGGATGCGCTCCTCGCGGTCGAGCTTTAACTGCTGGACGTTCTCGCGCAGTTCCACCACCACCCCGCCCTCGCCGTCCGCGCTGACGATGCTGTGCACGTGCAGGGCTTCGCGGCCGCTGCGCTCGAGCATGAGCTCCTGGCGCAGGTCGGCGTACTGCATGCCGGCAGCCTGCGCGCACAGATGCACCAGTTCGTCGGCATTGAGGAACAGCGAATGCAGGGGCGCGCCCTGCATGGTCTTGAGGGAACTCTCCAGCAAATTCTCGGCGGCCGCGTTGGCGTAGGCGATCAGGCCATCCGGGCCAATCAGCAGCACGCTGGAAGCCAGCAGGTCGAGGCCGGCCAGGGCGGGATCGGCAGTGCTCATCGGCTCCCTTTTCCTTGATGCTTACGTGATGTTGCCAATCTCGCGGCGCAGTGCTTCCACATTGCGCTCGGAGCGGTTGATGTCGGCCTGCATGCCGGCCACGCGCTCCTGGTACTTGGCGTAGTTCTTTTCATTGCCCTGGCGTTCAGGTTCGCCGCCGTTGAAGTCTTTCTTCAAGCCGGCCAGCTTGCGCTCTTCGTTGCGCAATTCCTCGGCGAGAATGGCGCGGCGGTCGTCGTCGCGTGCCTTCTGCTGGGCCGTGTCGACGCGCGGGAAGTTGGCCGGCGCGGGCGCGGGGGCGGCCTTGGGCGCGGCTGTGCCGCTGGCCCGGCGCGCCGGCGGCGCGCTGATCGCCCCCGGTACGCTGATTTCCTTGCAACCTGGGCGATTGGTATCGGTCAGCTCACGCCGTCCGTTCGCATCCACGCACAGGTAGATGCCGCCGTCGGCGCTGGCCGGCGCCACGGCGCCTGCGCCCAGGGACAGCGCCAGCGCCCAGGGACCGAATGCGAAATTACGGATGTGAAACTTGGATTGCCTCGTTGTCATTGCCATCAGGTTCAGAGTGGTACGGGGTCGGCGCGCATCGCGGGTTGGTAGTGATTTAGCGCAACCCGAATATACAACATCCATAAAAAAACGCGGGGAAAGCCTTTGCTTTCCCCGCGTTTTTTACCTCTTTTCCGGGCTTTGAGTGTGCACTCTTTGCCAGTCCGATAAAGCAACTGGCAAGTTCGGCAAGCTCGCTCCGGAAGATCGGTGACGCCCGATTACAGCGAGTAGTACATGTCGAATTCGACCGGGTGCGTGGTCATGCGCATGCGCTGCACGTCCTGCATCTTCAGTTCGATGTAGGCGTCGATCATGCTGTCGGTGAACACGCCGCCACGGGTCAGGAATTCGCGGTCCTTGTCCAGGTTGTCCAGCGCTTCTTCCAGCGAGGTGCAGACGGTCGGAATCAGCTTGTCTTCTTCCGGCGGCAGGTGGTACAGGTCCTTCGATGCGGCTTCGCCCGGATGGATCTTGTTGGCGATACCGTCGAGACCTGCCATCAGCAGCGCGGCAAAGCACAGGTACACGTTGGCCAGCGGATCCGGGAAACGGGTCTCGATGCGGCGGCCTTTTGGATTGGCCACGTGCGGGATACGGATCGAGGCCGAACGGTTCTTGGCCGAGTACGCCAGTTTCACGGGCGCTTCGTAGCCTGGCACCAGGCGCTTGTACGAGTTGGTGCCTGGGTTGGTGATGGCGTTCAGGGCCTTGGCGTGCTTGATGATGCCGCCGATGTACCACAGGGCTTCATCCGACAGGCCGGCATAGCCGTCGCCGGCGAACAGGTTCTTGCCGTCTTTCCAGATCGACTGGTGCACGTGCATGCCCGAACCGTTGTCGCCAACGATCGGCTTCGGCATGAAGGTGGCGGTCTTGCCGTAGCTGTGGGCCACGTTCCAGATCACGTACTTCATGGTCTGGGTCCAGTCGGCGCGCTCGACCAGGGTCGAGAACTTGGTGCCCAGTTCGTTCTGGCCGGCGCCGGCCACTTCGTGGTGGTGCACTTCGACAGGGATGCCCAGCGATTCGATGATCAGGCTCATTTCCGAGCGCATGTCCTGGAAGCTGTCCACTGGAGGAACCGGGAAGTAGCCGCCCTTGACGGTCGGACGGTGGCCGCTGTTGCCGCCTTCGATTTCCTTGTCGGTGGCCCACGACGATTCATCCGAATCGATCTTCACGAAGCAGCCGCTCATGTCGATCTTCCAGCGCACGCTGTCGAAGATGAAGAATTCAGGTTCCGGGCCGAAGTAGGCGGTGTCGCCGATGCCGGTCGACTTCAGGTAGGCTTCGGCGCGCTTGGCGATCGAGCGCGGGTCGCGGTCGTAGCCCTTGCCGTCGGCCGGCTCGATCACGTCGCACTGCATGAAGAGGGTGGTCTCTTCCATGAATGGATCGATGTTGGCGGTGGCAGGATCAGGGATCAGGATCATGTCCGAAGCTTCGATGCCTTTCCAGCCGGCGATCGAAGAGCCGTCAAACGCATGGCCCGACTCAAACTTGTCGAGGTCGAAATGCGACACTGGCACGGTCACGTGCTGTTCCTTGCCACGGGTGTCGGCAAAGCGGAAATCAACGAATTTGACTTCGTTGTCTTTAACCATTTGTAAGACTTCTGCGGCTGTCTTGGCCATGCGTAAATTCTCCTAACGTTGATGGGGGCTTGCCGCTGGCACTGCCTGCTAGAACCTTGCGACAAAACTCAGGCAGCATGATAGCAGAAAGCGTGCCAGTAAAATGAGCTTTGGCAAAGCTTCAATGCAACTTTCACAGGGTGTTTCCTTCCCTCTGGGCGGCAGCGGAGGGCGGATTTCGAGGGAAACTTGATGGGAATAAATAACGCACCAAAATCGGGCGCTGGTCGCCTTACGCACCATCGTGGTGCACGATGCACCAAAACGGGGTGCGCGCATGGGACCGGTGCGCAGCCCTATAATAAACCATCGCCAACATTGGCCTTTTACCCCTGATCCGAGGACCACCCATGATTCCAGAAAAAGACATCCTGGCGCAGGCGCGCCAGCGCGCCGAGGGCCAGCCCTACTCCGGTGCGGTGACGCCGCAGGAAGCCTACACGCTGATCCTGTCCGATCCGCGCGTCAAACTGATCGACGTGCGCACCAATGCCGAGCGCGACTGGGTGGGCCGGGTGGCGATTCCGCCGGAGCAGCATGCGGCCATCGAATGGAACACCTACCCGGGCGGCGCGCCCAATCCCAATTTCGTGCAGCAACTGCGGCATATCGCCCAGCGCGACGAGGTGCTGCTGTTCCTATGCCGCTCCGGCGTGCGCTCGCGTCATGCGGCCAAGGCGGCCGTCGAGAACGGCTACGCCCAGGCGTACGACATCCTGGAAGGCTTCGAGGGGGACAAGGATGCGGACGGCCACCGCAAGAACGTGGGTGGCTGGTGCAAGCATGGCTTGCCGTGGGTCGGGGCCTGAGCCCTTCCCCCGGCAAGCCCGGTATGGGAACCTGAACGTCAGAACGCGAACTGCGCCTGCAGCGCGCCGGCCGGGGGAATCACCCCGGAGGTGGTCCAGCTGCTGTTGGAAAACTGCACGCCCAGGCGGATCGAGGCGGCCGTGCCCGCCAGGCTGGCGCGCGGGATTTTCAGTTCCAGCACGCCCGCGTTCCTGACGGCCTGGATGCCTGACTGCGCCACGCCGGCATTACTCCACAGCCAGTTGGTGCCGCCGCCGGTGTACTTGTACAGCACGCCGTTTTCCAGCACGTAGTCGCTGCCTTCGGTGCTCCAGTAGCCCTGGCGGAACCCGGTGGTGGCCACATTATCGTTGTTGATGAAGAGCGCGTAGTTGGCGCCGATGGTCCCGGTCACCAGCACGTACAGGTAATTGGCGTCGGCATACGCCTTCAAGGCGCTCAAGCCGCCGCTGCTGGCCAGCGAGGCCACGCCGGCCCAGTCCGCGCTGTTGCCATCGACCACGATGCTGATCATGCTGGCCGCCGCAGTGGTGGCGCTCACCGTGGCGCTGTAGGCCGAATTGCCAGCTCCGTTCACGGCCCGCACGCGGTAGACGTAACGGGTGGCCGGGGCCAGACCGGTGTCCTGGTAGGCGGTTACATTGACCGGCACGGTGGCCAGCAGAGTGAAGTTGCTGCCGTCCAGCGAGCGTTCGACCTGCACGCCGGTTTCATCCGCAGCATTGTCGCTCCACGACAGGTTGACCTGGCTGCTGGAGGCCGCCGTGGCCGTCAGCAGCGACGGTGCGGCCGGCGCGGCGGTGGCGCCGCTGGCGGTGCCGAATTCGTCCGCGCCCAGGTCGATCGCGCCTTCGAAGCGCGCCTGGCCATTGATGTCGGTGCTGCCGTTCAGTGGAATTGCGCCGGACGGATAGTAGCGCGCGAACACCGGCGCACTCCAGCCGCTCAATACCCCGCTGGACGTGCCGGCGTTGATGGCCGGCGAGCCCGCCTGCAGGTTCAGATTGCCCGTGGCGGGCGCGACGAACAGCGGGTTGCCGACCTTGACCGTGCCGGGGAGGCCGTCCTTGACCGCGTCGCTACCCCACCACAGGTTCGTGCGCCAGACATTGTTGGAATAGCCGCTGCCCGACTGGGCGTAGTTCTCGGAGGCGCTGGTCGAACCGAAGAAGATGTTGTTGCTGAACGTGGAATTGGTGACCTTGTACTGGAATACCACTTCGGTGCCCCAGCCTTCCTCGGTGGTGGCGGTGGCGGCGCGCTTGTTCTTGTAGAACGAGTTGTTGTGCAGCTGGATGCGGCGCGCCACCCCGAGGGTGGACTTGTAGCCGCCCAGCACCACGCCCGCTTCGCGGTTGTTGTAGACGAAGTTATTCGTCATCAGGATGTCTTCGGTGGCCTTGTCGGGATGCTCGCTGGCGAATTCGAAGCCGATGTCGTTGTTGGTCGAGACGTTCCCTTCGAACACGATGTGGTGGCCGCCGTCCACGTAGAAACCGCCCGCCGCGCCCTCGCCATCGTAGGCCGGGTTCGTGCGGCTGGAATTGTTTTCCGCCCGGTTGTTGCGCACCACGCCGTTGCGCACGCGGTCCAGTTCACCGCAGTCCTTGCACTCCTTTTCGTAGCCGATGAAGTCGAAGCCGATATTGTTATTGTTGTAGACGCTGTTGTTCAACACTTCGAAGCCGTCCACGTTGCCGTTGATGACCACCGCTTCGCTCGACTGCAGCACGTTGTCGTAGACCTGGTTACCCTGGATCAGCAGATCCTTGACGCCCGTGGTGTTCTTGCCAAATACGGCGATCCCATGCGCGCCGGTGGGGCAGGCATTGCCGCAGATGCTGATGTTGCGGATGCCGTACACGCGGTTGTTCACGATTTGCAGGTTCGAGCCATTGCCTTCGATCAGGATGCCCACAGGCGTGTTGGCGGCGGACACGAAATTGGTGATGTCGAAGCCTTCCACCCGCACGTAATTGGAATTGGTGATGGTGATCAGGCCTTCGCGGCCGGCCGGGCTGAGGCCGCTGCCGCTGAGCGTCACGCCCTGGTCGGCCTTCAAGGTGATGAAGGCGCCCGGCTTGCCGTTCACGCCGTCGATCAGCACCTTCTGGTTGTACGTGCCGGGCAGCACCCGCACGGTGTCGCCGGCGCCGGCCGACTTGACCACGCTCTGGATGGACTGGCCGGGGCTGACCAGGATGACGGCCGCGTGCGCCGCGCCCATCGAACCGAACGCCAGCAAGCCTGCCAGCGCAACCGCTTGAACAACTTTCATGCACACCTCTTCTCGTTACAAAATGAAAGAAAGCAAAAAATGGTAAACCATCAATTTTGCTCAATTGTAACGAAAAGACAGTGCACAGCCCGGAAAAAAGTTAGCGCTATCGCGGCGTGGACGTTCCAGCCCGCCCGTCCGCCGGCCCTTCAGTAAAGCGGACGACGCGTTGGCGCACGAAGTTGATATGGCTGCGCAAGCCGTACAACGCGTCGGCAAATGCGAGCGGTATCGAGATCTGGTTCGCGCCCTCCTCGATCTGGTCCAGGCGCGCCAGCAGCTGGGCGCCGACCTCGCCGGCGTGCTGTCCGTGCGCGGCCTCGAGCTCCTGCTCGACCCGGCGCAATTGCCCGTACCAGCGGTAGATGCGCGAGCGGATGCGCCACACGTACAGGGGCGGGACGATCTTCGACAGCGGCAGCACCAGCGCGGCCAGCGCCACCACCACGACCCACATGCGGTCGAGGAAGTTGGCCAGCCAGAAGCTCATGTAACGCTGCAGCAGGGGCGGACCGTTCTTGTAGAAGCGCGCCGCCTCGGCCGCCACCGGGATCTCGGTGTAGCGGCTCGACGGGAACTGGCCCTGCTGCTGGAACCAGCCGGCGCCGCCATGGATGTCCGCGGCCGCCTGCACGAACAGGTCGATCAGGGCCGGATGCAGCTTCTGGCGTCCCACCAGGGTCGCGGTGGGGGCGATCAGGTGATAGTCCTGGGCCGGCAGATCGCGCCCCACATCGACGATCCCGCGCGGCAGCACCACGTGTTCCATGAAAGGCAGGCGGCGCGTGTAGGCTTCGGCCTGGGCGAAGTTGAACAGCCGGATGCCGGGCGTTTGCAGCAGCATCTGCACCAGCAGCGCGTCGGGGCTTGATGAGAACACCAGCGCGTCGATGCGCCCTTCCAGCAGCTCCACCGTGGCCGGGGTATTTTCCAGCGCGCCGATGGAAAGCTCCTCGGGCGCCACGCCGTTCAGGTCCAGCAGCTGGCGAAACAGCCTGGGCACGCCCGTGCCTTCCGGTCCCAGATTGACCTTCAACCCCTTCAGCCCGGCCAGTTCGGTGACCGCCACCGGTTCGCGCATGAACAGCCACACCGGCTCGGTGAACAGGCTCCCCAGCGAGACCAGCTTGGGGCGCTGGGTGTCCCCGCCCTGGGCCAGGCTGGTGCCGCTCTGCACGAAGGCAATGTCCACCTTGCCGGCATTGAGAAGGTCGAGGTTTTCCTGCGAGCCCAGCGAGCGGCGGATGTGCACGCGGATGCCTTCGCGCGCAAGCAGGGTGGCGTACTTCCTGGCGAATTCGTCGTAGGCGCTGTTCTCCTGGCCTGCGGCGAGGGTCACCTCGCGCGGCGGGGCCGGATCGACGATCAGGTAGGCCAGCAGGCATACGGCCGCGATCAGCACCACCGTGGGGCCGGCCGCCGCGAACAGGTCGCGCAGCGAGAATTGGGTGAACTTGTGGATGCGGGACATGGCGCGCTCGAAGGATTTCATGGCGGGGGTCGATAGTCGGAAAGCAGGCGGCGCAAGGTGTCCAGTTCCACCGGCTTGACCAGGTGCTGGTCGAAGCCGGCCGCGCGCGAGGCCTGGCGGTCGGCGCTTTCGCCGTAGCCCGTCACCGCCAAGAGGAGCATGCCGGCCGACTCGGGCCGGGCGCGGAAGTGGCGCGCCAGGCCATGCCCGTCCATGCCGGGCAGGCCCAGGTCGAACAGGCCGACGTCGAACGGCTGCTCCTTTTGCGCGGCGATCGCGCGCGCCGAACTCAATTCAACATGGGTGTGGTGGCCGAGCGCGGCGACGAACATGGCCAGCATGTCGGCCGCATCGGCGTTGTCGTCCACGATCAGCACGCGCAGGCCGCCCTCGCCGCCGGCGTCGGTCGCCTGGCCGGCATGGTCGTCCGCGCTTTGCTCCTGGCGCAGGCGCGGCAGCGTGACCGAAAAGCGCGCCCCCCGCCCGGACGGCGCCGCGTCGCAGCGCACGCTGCCGCCATGCAGCTCGACCAGGCTTTTCACCAGCGCCAGCCCCAGGCCCAGGCCGCCCTGGGCACGGTCGGGAGTGCGCTCGGCCTGGGCGAACAGGGCGAAGATGCGCTCGC
>JBKHWY010000002.1:23713-27192 GCA_046566285.1 Gammaproteobacteria bacterium
GGCCGGCACGCCGATGCCATTGTCGAGCACATCCAGCGTCACACGGGCGTCGCCGCAGGCCAGGCGCACCTCGATGCGGCCGCCTTCGGGCGTGTACTTGGCGGCGTTATTGAGCAGGTTGGCCAGCACCTGGATCAGGCGCTTCTGATCGCCGCTGACAAAGCATGGCGTCTCCGGCAGGTCCAGCTGCAGCGTGTGACTGCGCGCCTGCATCAGCGGGCGGCTCTGTTCGACGGCGGCGCGCACCACCGCGCCCATGTCCTGGGGCGTGCGCGCGATCTTCACCATGCCCTGGGTAACGCGCGAGACGTCCAGCAAGTCGTCCACCAGTTCGCTCATGTGGCGCACCTGGCGCGCGATGACTTCGCTGGTGCGCTTGAGCTGCGCCCCGGACAGGTCGGTCATTCCCATCAGCTGGGCGGCCGCGCTGATGGGCGCCAGCGGGTTGCGCAGCTCGTGGGCCAGCATGGCCAGGAACTCGTCCTTGCGGCGGTCCGCTTCGCGCAGCTCGGCCTGGGCACGTTCCTTTTCCACCGCCGTCCAGATCCGCTCGGCCGCATCGGCGATGAACTGCACTTCTTCCGTCTCCCAGGGCGCATCCAGGTCGCGCAGCACGATCAGCGCGTGCGCGACCCGGTCCTTGGACACATACGGCACCACCACCGCATGGGCGGGCGCGTCGCCGTTGGCCACGCTGTCGACCTGCCGGCACAGCGGCGCGCCGCCCGCGCCTTGCAGGCGGGCCGGATCGGCCCAGGCGAATGCAGTGGCGGCAAAGCGCCCGCGCAGTTCTTCCACGCCCGGACGCGCATAACAGGAGTGAAACAGGACGCTATCGTCTTGGCCAGAGTCGGCAAAGCGATCCGCAGGATAATCCGCAAACAGCGCGTAGCGCGCGCCCACGAAGCGCCCCAGCAGCGCGGTGGCGCGCGCCTGGATGCTGTAGGCGTCGGCGGCGGCGCGGATCTCGTCGGTCAGCTGCAGGTGAAAGCGCGCGCGTGCTTCGGCGCGTTCGAGCGAACGCACCTTCTCGGCCAGCAGGCGGTTCAGCTCCGCGCTGTGCTGCTGGGCCAGCACTTCGTCGGTCACATCATTACCCTCGACGAACACGCCCGAGACGCTGCCATCGGGCTCGATGATCGGCTGGTAGACGAAATTGACGTAGCGGGTCTCCCGTCCATGGCCCCCATCCAGGACCACCGGCACCCCGCGCCCGACATACGGCTCCCCGCTCTTGACCACCCCGTCGAGCAGCGCGAGGAAGCCCTGCTGCGCCAGTTCCGGCAGCACATCGGCCACGCGCGCTCCGACGTAGTCGCGCTGGCCCATCAGGGCATAGATGGCATCGTTGACGAATTCGTAGACGTGCTGCGGGCCGCGCGTGATCGAGATGAAGCCGGGCGCCTGCTTGAACATCTGCTGCAATTGGGCGTTGCGGTGGGCCAGGCTGGCTTCCAGGCGCTTCTGCGCGGTCAGTTCGATGCAGGCGCCGTAGATGGCCAGTACCTCGTCCTGGTCGCTGCGCACCGGCGCGAAGGTATAGCTGAACCAGGCCTGCTCGCGCCGGCCCTGGCGCACCAGCGACAGTTCCATCTCTTCGACGAACACCGCCTCCCCGGCCAGCACGCGCTCGAGCAGATGATGGACGTTGGCGCGGATCTCCGGCCAGATGGCGTAGTACGGCTGGCCAAGCGCGGCCGGGTGGCGCTCTTCCAGGAAGCGCACGTAGGCGTCGTTGTAGAACAGGTTCAGGTTGGGGCCGACGGCCATGCGCACCGGGATGGCGGAGTCCAGCATCAGGTGCATGGCCGAGCGCAGCACCGGGTCCCACTGGTCGAGCGCAGGCAGCCCCACGGCCGCATAGTCAAACGTCTCCAGCAGGGCGCGCATGCCCGGCGGCGGGTGCGGCGGGCGCGGGACCGGTGTCATGCGCCGCGCTTCCAGCCGCGCAGGCTTGACAGGACGGTCAGCAGTTCGGCCGGCTCCACCGGCTTGGCCACGTGCATCTGGAAGCCGCTGGTGAGCGCGCGCATGCGGTCCTGCACCCGGGCATAGGCGGTCAGCGCCACGGCGGGCGCCTGGCCAGCCCCGCGCGCGCTCTCGCGCTGGCGGATCGCGGCAATCAGCGCGAAGCCATCGGTATCGGGCATGCCGATGTCGCTGACGATGATGTCGACCGCGAACTGCTCCCACAGCAGCAGGGCCTCGTGCGCATTGGCGGCGGCATGCACCACCATGCCGGCGGCGCCCAGCACGGCGCTCAGCATGTCGCGCGCATCGTCGTCGTCTTCGGCCAGCAGCACCACGGCGCCCGCCAGGCCGAACCCGCTGTCCGGGACGGCGCTTGACGCCGGGCTGGACACCACCTCGGGCGCGCGTGCCGGCAGCTCGGTCGTGCCGGCCTGCACCGACAGCGGCGCCAGCGGCAAGGCCACCGTGAAGGCGGTTCCCATGCCGACGCCGGCGCTGGCGGCGCTCACGGTCCCGCCGTGCAGCTCCACCAGGTTCTTGACGATGGCCAGCCCCAGGCCCAGGCCCCCATGCTTTCGCGTGGGCGTCGGGTCGACCTGGGTGAAACGATCGAAGATCTGGTCCAGGTTCTCCGGAGCGATGCCCGCCCCGGTGTCGCTCACCATCAGCTGGACGCTGGAATGGTGCTTCTGCAGGGTGATGCTGACGCGCCCTCCCCTGGGGGTGAACTTGATGGCGTTGGAGATCAGGTTCCAGGCCACCTGCTGCAGGCGTTCGGGGTCGCCCGACACCGGTCCCGCGTGCGGGTCGATCAGCAGCTGCACCGTCACGCCCTTGGCCAGCGCGGCCGGGCGCAGCGCTTCCACCGCCGCCTCGACCGACTGGTGCGGGGCGAACAGCTGCACGTTCAGGCGCAGCTTGCCGCTGGTGATGCGCGCAATGTCCAGCAGGTCCTCGACGATCTGGGCCTGGCTGCGCGCGTTGCGGTCGATCGTGGCCACGGCGCGCCTGGCCATGTCGGCATCGAGCTTGCCGGACGCGAGCATCTGGGCCCACCCCAGGATCGAAGTCAGGGGCGTGCGCAATTCGTGCGAGACCATCGCCAGGAACTGGTCCTTGGACTGGTTGGCGCGCTCGGCTTCCTCGTACAGGCGCTGGGTTTCCTGTGCCGCGCGCTCGGCCCGTTCGCGCGCAAAATGCGCTTCCTTGAACAGGCTTGCCTTGTTCAGCCCGATGGCCGCCTGCGACGCCATGGTCTCGACGATGCGCTCGTGGCTGTCGGTGAACACGTCGGCTTTTTCGTGGCCGAAGAACAGGCCGCCGATGACGTCGCCGCTGCCCAGCTTGACCGGCACCGCCAGGTAGGAGCACACCGGCAGGTGACCGGGCGGCATGCCGTGGTAGGGCTGTTCGTGTCCGTAGCGCGGGTCCTGGCGCACATTGCCGCTGCGGATAGTTCGCTCGCCGCGGAAGGTGGGGCCGAACAGCCGGGTGGCGCGCGGCAGCGG
>JBKHWY010000003.1:0-12310 GCA_046566285.1 Gammaproteobacteria bacterium
CCTCAACAGCGTGCGCACCACCTTCGCCGAGCGCGATGCCGGCGGGCGGGGGCTGCAGACCTTCGACCTGCGCATCATGATCCATGCGGTGACGGCGATCGAATGCGCGCTGCTGGATTTGGTGGGCCAGTTCATGGGCGTGCCGCTGGCGGCCCTGCTGGGCGAAGGCCAGCAGCGCAGCCAGGTGGAGATGCTGGGCTACCTGTTCTTCGTGGGCGACCGCACCCGGACCGATTTGCCGTATGCGGCCGAGCCGGAGGCGGGCGACGACTGGCTGCGCCTGCGCCACGAAGCGGCCATGACGCCGGACGGTGTGGTGGCGCTGGCCGAAGCGGCGTACGCGCGCTATGGCTTTCGCGACTTCAAACTGAAGGGCGGCGTGCTGCGCGGGGAAGAAGAGGTGGAAGCCGTCAGCGCGCTGGCGCGGCGCTTTCCGGAGGCGCGCGTCACGCTCGACCCGAACGGCGGCTGGCTGCTCAAGGACGCCATCCGCCTGTGCCGCGACCTGGGCGACGTGCTGGCGTACGCGGAGGACCCCTGCGGGGCCGAGAACGGCTTCTCGGGACGCGAAGTGATGGCGGAATTCCGCCGCGCCACCGGGCTGCCCACGGCGACCAACATGATCGCCACCGACTGGCGCGAGCTGGGGCATGCGGTGCAGCTGCAGTCGGTGGATATTCCGCTGGCCGACCCGCACTTCTGGGCCATGCAGGGTTCCGTGCGCGTGGCGCAGATGTGCCGCGAATGGGGCCTGACCTGGGGCTCGCACTCGAACAACCACTTCGACGTGTCGCTGGCGATGTTCACCCACGTGGCGGCGGCGGCGCCCGGCAACATCACGGCGATCGACACGCACTGGATCTGGCAGGACGGCCAGCACCTGACGCGCGCGCCCTTGCAGATCGTCGATGGCAAGGTGGACGTGCCGACGACGCCAGGGCTGGGCGTGGAGCTGGACATGGACGCGGTGGAGCAGGCGCACCAGCTTTACCTGAACATGGGGCTGGGCGCACGCGATGATGCGGTCGCGATGCAGTACCTGATCCCGGGGTGGAAGTTCGATAACAAGCGGCCGTGCATGGTGCGTTGATTGGGCGGGCTTCCCGGCACCAAAAGAGGTCAGACCAGGAGCGAACTCAAAACCACTACCGGCTCAAAGACCGTCATCTTTGCCTTTGAGGGTGTCGCAAAAGGGGCACCGCACTAAGTAGCACTACAAAGTTAGGCCGTCATCCTGGCGCAGGCCAGGATCCATAGCGCATCTGCTCATGGATGCTATGGATTCTGGCCTGCGCCAGAATGACGGTTTTAAGTGTGCAGGTGTACTCGAACGTCGCGTCGTAGCCGGTTCTCCAACACCCGCCTTCGCCAGAATGACGGTCTTTAGTGCGGCGGTATTAAATACAAGGCCCGGCGATCACAACGTCGCCATCAACGACTCAATCAACCCCACCGATGGCGGACTCGCTCCCGCCCCCAGGCACGCCCCCGCGCCGGCGCACACCGAAAACTTCAGATGCTCACCCCCGCTGCGCTCCGGCTTGCGCAGCATGCTCCAGGCCAGTGCGGCGATGCTCGCGTCCCCGGCGCCCACGCTGTCGACCACCTCGATCCTGGGCGCGCCCTGCACCCATTCGTCCGCGCCCACATGCAGCGACGCGCCCTGCGCCCCCTTGGTGTACAGGTAGGCCGCCGATGGATTAAAGCCGCGCAGGCGCGCGAACGCGCCCTCGACGTCATCCGTGCGAAACAGCCCGGCCAGGTCTTCCTCCGACACCTTCACCACATCGGCCAGTTCAGTCATGCGGCGCAGGGTGGCGTCGTACTTCTCGTCCATCAGCACGCGGAAGTTGGGGTCGTAGCTGATCTTCACCCCCTGCGCCTTGAGCTCCTGCGCCAGCGCTACCAGCTTGCCCGCCAGCGGCTCGCGCGCCAGGCTGATGCCGCCGAAGTGCGCCCAGCGGCAGTGGCTGCGCCAGCCTTCCGGCAGCAGGGCCGCATCGAAATGCAGGTCGGCGCTGTCGTCGCCCACGAAGAAGTAGCTGGGCGGGTCGAGCCGGTACACGATCGCCAGCAAGGGCGACTTGGCGTGCCGCTGCAGGAAGCGCAGGTCGAGCCGCGCGGCTTGGCTGGCCTGCCACAGCTGGTCGCCGAACACGTCGCGGCTGACCGCGCCCGCGAACGCGCTCGGCACGTCCAGCGCCGCCATCGCACGCGCCACGTTCCAGGTCGAGCCGCCGACGATGCTGGTCCAGCGCTGCTGGCCCGGCTCGGCGATCATGTCGGTCAACGCTTCGCCCGCCGCGACGAATTCCGGAAAGCCGCTCATGATCAATCCTTCAGGACGTTGAGCACCTCGTAGCAGGCGCCCATGGTGTGGTAGTCGGTCTTGCCGGCCGGGCTCTTCTCGTCGGTCATCTTGCTGTTGTCCGCCGCCAGGATGCGGTACCAGGCGCCATGCTGGTGGTCGACGAAATGCTCCCAGCTGTACGCGAAGATCTTCTGGTACCAGTCCCAGTAACGTGATTCGCCGGTGCGCTCGGCCAGGAGGGCGGCGGCGGCGAAGCTTTCGGCCTGCACCCAGAAATACTTGTGCGCGTCGCAGATGCTGCCGTCCGGCGCGAAGCCGTAGTGGATGCCGCCGTGCTGATGGTCCCAGGCCTTGCTTAGTGCGGCGTCGAAGAGTTCCGCGGCGCGCGGTGCCAGCCAGCTTGAGTCGCCGGCCAGGTGCGCCTGGTGGCGCTCCAAAATCAGCAGCAGCTTGGCCCATTCGGTCAGGTGGCCGGGCTGGTAGCCCCACGGCCGGAAGATGTTGGTGCTGTCGTGGCGGTTGTAATCGGGGTCCACCGACCAGTCGCTGTTGTAGTGTTCCCAGACCATATTGTCGGCCAGCGCCGCCTGGCGCACGGCGATGTTGCGCGCCAGCGTCTCGGCGCGGTGCAGGTAGCGCACCTCGCCGGTGGCCTCGAACGCGGTGATCAGCGCTTCGCACGCGTGCATGTTGGCGTTCTGGCCGCGATAGCTGCCCACCTGCCAGTCGGCCGTGGCTTCGTCGGCGTACAGGCCATGCTGGCTTTCCCAGAAGTGCCGCTCCATCAGTTCGAAGGTCTCGGCGACATGGGCGCGCGCTTCCTCTACGCCTGCCATCAGCGCGTGCGAGTAGGCCAGCACCACGAAGGCCAGGCCGTAGCAGTGGTTGGTGGCGTCCAGCACCGTCGCGCGCCCGTCCTGCCAGCGCAGCTCCCAGGCATAGCCGCCGCTGGCCGGGTTGCGGTGGGCGTCGCGCAGGAAGGCCAGCGCGTGGCGCATGCGCTGCAGGTCGGCCTGTTCGCCGAACTGGCGGTAGGCCATCGCGTAGTTGAACACGAAGCGGGTGCTGCTCACCAGGTGCCGGGTGTGGGCGTCGTAGACAGTGCCGTCGTCCTTGTAGAAGTGGTAGAAGCCGCCGCTCGGGTCGACGCAGCGCGGGTCGTAGAAGGCCTTGGTGTGGCGAATGTGGTCGAGCAGGGTCGCGCGCGAGCGGAAATCAGGAAGCATCGTTAAAGTCTCGTTGTGTTGATGGTGTGGGCCAGGCCCGCGTGTTGCCGGTGTTGTGTCGTTTTTGGTTGCGTTGTTCTTGTCGCGCTATTTGTGCGGGCCCCAGTCGTCGCATACCGTGCTGGCGCGCACGATCAGTTCGACGGGGGCGATCTTCTCGACCGGCTCGTCCTGCTGGCCACCCAGCAGCAGCTCCACGCCCAGCGCGCCCAGTTCCTTCTTGTTGATGCGCAGCGTGGTCAGGGGCCGGTGCCCCAGCACCGCGCTGGAGATGTCGTCGAAGCCGACGATGGACACGTCATGCGGCACCTTCAGGCCGGCCGCCAGCACGCAGCGCATCGCCACCAGCGCGGCGCTGTCGTTGTAGCAGAACACGGCGTCAGGCGGATGGGGCAGGTCGAGCAGGGCTTGCATGGCTTCGTAGGCGCCGGTCTCCAGGTCCACCCCATCGGCCACGCTGACTTCATAGCGCGGATCGGCCAGCACGCCGGCTTCGAACAGGGCCTGGCGGTAGCCGCGGTTACGCTCGCGCACCGAATAGTGGCTGAGCGACCCGGAGATCATGCCGATGCGCGTGCGCCCCAGGCTGATCAGATGCTTGGTGGCGAGGTACCCGCCCATCATGTTGTCCGGGTTGACCGAGCTGTAGCCGCGCAGCTTCATGTCGATCAGGACCAGGGGTTTGCCGGTCGCGCGCAGGGCGTTGAGCAGTTCGGGCTCGAAAAAGCCGGCGCAGACCATGGCGTCGGGCGCATGCATGCGCAGCTGTTCGGTCACGCCGTCGGCCGGGCCCACCGCCATGAACGACAACACGATGCCCTGCTTGCGGCAGGCTTCCTCGGCGCCGTGCAGCACCGGCGAATAGAACGGGCTGCTGGCTGCCGTGTTGTGCTGGCGGTGCAGCAGGAAGGTCATGCGGCGCATGCGCTTGCGGCGCAGTTTACAGAAGTCGTAGCCCAGCTCGTGCGCGGCCGAGAGCACCATCTGGCGCGTCGCTTCGGTCAGCCCCGGCTCGTTCTTGAGCGCGCGCGAGATCGTCCCCGCCGACAGGCCGGCGAACTTGGCGATGTCGCGGATGGTGACGGCGGGCGCGTCGCCGGTGCTCATGCGCGGGCCTTCGCGATCGGTGCGGGTTTCACGAGTGTCTCCTGAAGCGGCGTGTTGTTCTGGTTTGAAGTCTTGCATATCGATCAGCGCGTGGTAAACGGTTGCTTGCGTTATGGAGGCAGTTTAGTCGTGTTTTACTAAACACGGATCATGCTCCTACGCCCCTGTAGCGCAAGCGATTTTGAGGGCGTGACCGCTTGTTTAGTGAATACCGCTAAACTCGCACCCAATGGCCTGGTTTGTTTGACCACCCCGGGGTCCCGGTGCAGAATATTTTCACTACTTAGTTTCAACACATAACAAGAACTGCCTGCGCCGCCGGCGCCCGGCACGCACATTCCTCACCAGGAGACTTCCGATGGAGCACGTATCCCAGGGCGCGTTCGCACCTGCCGTCCAGCGCGCGCAGGTCAACAACACCGGCCCGCTGGTCATCATTACCCTGCTGTTTTTCATGTGGGGCCTGCTCACGTCCCTGAACGACGTGCTGATCCCGCACCTGAAGGGCGTCTACACGCTCAGCTACGTGCAGGCGATGCTGGTGCAGTTCTGCTTTTTCGGCGCCTACGCCATCGTCTCGATCCCGGCCGGAATGCTGATCAAGCGGATCGGCTACAAGGCCGGCGCCGTCACCGGCCTGGTGATCGCCGCCGCCGGCTGCGCCCTGTTCTATCCGGCCGCCACCAGCGGCTACGCGATGTTCCTGTTCGCCTTTTTCGTGCTGGCGGCGGGGATCACCGTGCTGCAGGTGGCCGCCAATCCTTTCGTCACCGTGCTCGGACCGCCCGCCACCGCGTCCAGCCGCCTCACGCTAACCCAGGCCTTCAATTCGCTCGGCACCGCCATCGCGCCCGCGCTCGGCGGCATGCTGATCTTGTCGGCCACCACCGCCGTCGTCGCCAAGTCGGCCCAGGAAGCGGCCGCGCACAAGGCCGCCGAAGCGGCCATGGTGCAGGGGCCTTATCTGGCGCTGGCCGGCGCCCTGCTCTTGATCGCGGTGCTGTTCGCCATCGTCAAGCTGCCCAGCATCAGCCATGGCGACGAGCCGGCCGACAGCGTGGACACGTCCGTGCTGGCGCACCGCCATCTGCTGCTCGGCACCATCGGCATCTTCCTGTACGTGGGCGGAGAGGTCAGCATCGGCAGCTTCCTGATCAACTACATTGGCGAGCCGAATATCGCCGGCCTGTCGCACGCCGACGCGGCCATGTACGTGACCTACTACTGGACCGGGGCCATGATCGGCCGCTTCATCGGCTTTCTGGCGATGCGCTACGTCAGCCCGGGTAAAGCCCTGGCCACCAATGCCGCCGCCGTGATCGCGCTGGTGCTGTTCGCGGTGGTCGGCCACGGCCACGCCGCCATGTGGGCGCTGGTGGCGGTGGGCCTGTTCAATTCGATCATGTTCCCGACCACCTTCAGCATGGCGCTGCACAAGCTGGGCCCACAAACGGGCCAGGGCTCGGGCATCCTGTGCATGGCCATCGTCGGCGGCGCCATCGTGCCTTTTGTGCAGGGCTTCCTGGCCGACGCGGTGGGCGTGCAGATGTCCTTCGTGATCCCGGCCGCCTGCTACATCTTCATCCTGTATTTCGGCGTGAAGTACGCCAACATGTACAAGGGCGAGCCTGCGCCGCTCTGATCGATCTCCCCACCCGCACACATAACAATCATAGGAAGACCTGCACCATGAAACCCGTATTCCAGCTGGGCGTTGGCCTGGCGCTCGCCTGCGCTTTCGGCTTCGGTCACGCCGCGCCGGCTGCGGCGCCTGCCAACCGGGCCAGCTTCGTCACCGTCAAGGACACCCACTTCGCCCGCCACGCCAAGCGCTACTACATCGCCGGCGCTAACTTCTGGTACGGCGGCTACCTGGGCGCGGCCAGCAAGGTGGGCGACCACGCGCGCCTGATCAAGGAACTGGACAACATGAAGGCGCTCGGCATCAACAACGTGCGCGTGCTGGCCGTGTCCGAGAAGACCGACATGAAGAGCGCCGTGCGTCCCGCCACCACCAGCAAACCCGGCGACTACGACGAGAACCTGCTGGCCGGCCTGGACTTCCTGGTCGCCGAACTGGCCAAGCGCGACATGACCATCGTCATCTACCTGAACAACTTCTGGCAGTGGTCGGGCGGCTTCACCCAGTACATGAACTGGTTCGCCGGCACGCCCGCGCTGGACCCGAACGTCACCGGCGACTACAACGCCTTCATGACCAACTCGGCGCGCTTCTACACCAACCAGGCCGCGCAGGACGAATACCGCAACGTCATCAAGAAGCTGGTCAACCGCGTCAATACCATCACCGGCGTGGCCTACCGTGACGACCCCACCATCATGTCCTGGCAGCTGGCCAATGAGCCGCGTCCGGGCAACGACAAGGCCAGCGACGCGGAAAAAGACATCTACGTGAAGTGGATGGATGCCACCGCCAAGTACATCCACGACCTCGACAAGAATCACCTGGTCAGCAGCGGCAGCGAAGGCCTGGCCGGTTCGGCCAAGGATGCCAAGCTGTTCGTCAAGGCCCACTCGACCCCGCACGTGGACTACCTCACCTACCACCTGTGGCCGAAGAACTGGGAATGGTTCAACTCCAAAAAGCCCGACGAGACCTGGGCCGGTGCGATTGCCAAGAGCCGCGACTACCTGAACACCCACATCGACCTCGCCAAGCAGCTCAACAAGCCGATCGTGCTGGAAGAATTCGGCCTGGACCGCGACGGCCCGTCGTTCGACCGCCGCGCCAGCGTCAAGCTGCGCGACCGCTTCTATGGCGAAGTGTTCGGCCTGATCGAGCAGCGCGCCGCCAAGGGCGACCCGATCGCCGGCTGGAACTTCTGGGCCTGGGGCGGCATGGGCCGCGCCGCCAATGCCGACTACTGGTGGAAGGAAGGGAACGACTTCGTCGGCGATCCTCCGCAGGAAGAGCAGGGCCTGTACTCGGTGTTCGACACCGACGTGAGCTCGCTGGTGCTGATCAAGGAACACGCGGACAAGCTGCACAAGCTGGAAAAGTAAAGCGCTCCCGTCCGACCAACTCCAAGCCTTTGAAACAAGACTGCCCATGACCCTGCGCCATACCACGATCTTCCTCGCCGTACTGACCTCGCTGGCTGCGTCCGGCGCACACGCCGCCAGCTGGGGCCCGTTCAATGCCGAATTCCCGGCCGCCAGCGATGGCATCGCCAAACAGCAGCAGAAAAGCAAGGACGGCCGAGCGCTGTTCGCGAACGGGCAGGGCTTCTCCATCGGCGGCTGGTTCAAGCCTGCCGAACTGTCGGCCGCGCCCACGCTGTTGGCCGGCGTGAATGGCGCCGGCTACCTGTGCAGCATCGACGGCAAGGCCGCCTTCTGTACGGAGGGCGCGTCGGTGGTGAGCAGCACCGCGCTGCCCGCCGACACCTGGACCCACCTGGTGGCCAGCCATGACGGCCGCAAGCTGACGCTGTACGTGAATGGCCGCGTGGCGGCGCAGCAGGATGTCGCCATCGGCACGCCAGTGGCCGAGATCAGCATCGCCCCGCGCGGCAAGACCTCCGGCGCATTCGCCGGCCGGGTGGCCGGGCTGACCGTGTCCGACGACGTGTTCGACCAGGCGGTGGCCGCGCGCATGGCGGCGGTGGTCCCAAACGAGAACCTGATCAACTTCGAAACCGGCAGCCCGCACTGGCCCGTGCAGACGCGCCAGATGGCCGGCCAGACCGCGCCCCAGGATGCCTGGACCTTGCCACGTTCGAGCACGCCGCCGAGCGCGCCGGTGGCCAAGCCGGCGTACAGCGGCCCGGCGCTGGAAAAGAGCGGCGTGAACGAATGGAAGATTCGCGCCTGGTCGCTGCAGGCCGCGCCCGAGGTGACGGCGCCGGACCAGCAGGTGGCCAGCGGCGGCTTCGATGCAAAAGGCTGGCACCGGGCCACTGTGCCCGGCACGGTGCTGACCACGCTGGTGGACCGTGGCGTGTACCCCGACCCGGCCTACGGCTTGAACAACCTGGCCATTCCCGAGAGCCTGAACAAGCAGGATTACTGGTACCGCAGCAGCTTCGATACGCCCAAGGGCTTCAAGCCCGGCCAGCATCTGTTCGTGACTTTCAAGGGCGTGAACTATGCCGCCGCCGTGTGGGTGAACGGTCGGCGCGTGGGCGACATGAAGGGCGCGTTCATTCGCGGCAGCTTCGACATCAGCCCGTATCTGAATGCGAAAGGTCAGAATGTCATCGCGGTGAAAGTCTCGCCGCCGCCACACCCCGGCATTCCGCAGGAAGAATCGCTCACCGCCGGCGCCGGCGAAAACGGCGGCGTGCTGGCGCAGGACGGCCCCACCTTCATCGCCACCGAAGGCTGGGACTGGATTCCATCGGTACGCGACCGTAACACCGGCATCTGGCAGGACGTGGTCCTGCGCGCCACGCATGACCTGCGCCTGGGCGACGCCTACGTGATCACGGCGCTGACCAAAGCCGACAACAGCGAGGCGGACGTCAGCGTGGACGTGCCGGTCACGAACCTGGCCGGCAAGGCCGTACGCGCCACCGTGCGCGCCACCATCACCGACCGGGTGGGCACGCTCAAACCGGTCGTGGTGAGCAAGACGGTGACGCTTGCCCCGGGCGAGCAGACCGTGCGCTTTAACGCCCGCGAATTCGCCGCGCTGAAGATCCGCCAGCCGCGCCTGTGGTGGCCGAACGGTTACGGCCGCCCGGACATGCACGATGTGCGGGTCGATGTGCTGCAGGGGAGCGAATTGTCCGACCAGAGCCGCACCGGTTTCGGCATTCGCGCCGTGACCTACGAGCTGTCGCTGGTAGACGCCACCGGCCACCTGCACCGCGTCGAAGCGGACTTCACCAAGGCGCGCGAGCTGGGCATCCGCATCACCGACGGCCGCCATGAAGCCATCCGCAAGATCGCCGGCAACCAGTGGGCCACCGGCCTGCGCACCGAAGCCATCGGCACGCCCGCCATCCGCGAGCTGGGCGAGACCAGCCTGACCCCGCACCTGGTGGTGAAGGTCAATGGCGTGCGCATCGCCGCGCGCGGCGGCAACTGGGGCATGGACGACTTCATGAAGCGCGTGGACCGCCAGCGCCTGGAACCCTACTTCCGCCTGCACCGCGACGCCAACGTCAACATCATCCGCAACTGGGTGGGCCAGAACACCGAGGAAGCCTTCTTCGAGCTGGCCGACGAATACGGCCTGATGGTGCTGAACGACTTCTGGGCCTCGACCCAGGACTACAACATCGAGCCGCAGGACGTGAACCTGTTCATGACCAATGCGCGCGACACCGTCAAGCGCTTCCGCAACCACCCGTCCGTGATCGCCTGGTTCGGCCGCAACGAAGGCGTGCCGCAGCCGGCGCTGAACGAGGCGCTCGAGTCCCTGATCTATGAACTGGACGGCACGCGCTGGTACACCGGCAGCTCGAACCGCGTCAACCTGCAGAACAGCGGCCCATACAACTACCAGGCTCCGGCGACCTACTTCACCCAGCACGCCAAAGGCTTCTCGGTCGAGGTGGGCGTGCCTTCGATGCCGACGATCGAATCGATCAAGGCGGCCATTCCCGAGCCGGAGCGCTGGCCGATCAGCGACAGCGTGGCGTATCACGACTGGCACCCGGACGGCAACGGTGGCACCGGGCCGTTCATGCAGGCGCTGCGCACGTCGTATGGCGATCCGGCTTCGCTGGACGACTTCGAGCGCAAGGCCCAGCTGATGAACTACGACATCCACCGCGCCATCTTCGAAGGCATGAACGCGGGGCTGTGGCGCGAAAACAGCGGGCGCATGCTGTGGATGACCCAGCCGGCCTGGCCCAGCACCATGTGGCAGATCCTCAGCCACGACTACGACACCCACGGCTCGTTCTATGGCGTGAAGGGCGCGGCCGAACCGGTGCACGTGCAGATGAACCTGCCCGACTACCGCGCCATGGTCATCAACAACCCGGCCAAGCCGCTGCAGGACCTCACCGTCAGCTACCAGGCCTACGGCATGGATGGCAAGCTGCTGGGCAGCAGCAGCGCAAAGGTCAACGTGGACGCGGTGCAGACGTCCGCGCCGCTGGACCTTGGCATCGGCAAGGTGGTCGAGACCAACGGCGCGGCCATCGTCAAGCTGGCGCTCAAGAGCGGCGGCGCGACCTTGTCCGAGAATGTGTACTGGCCAAGCGCCACGCCGGAAGGGCAGCAGGCCTTGAACAAGCTGGCGCCCGTGCCGGTCGGGCTGACCGTCTCGCGCCACCCGAATGGCGCTGAACAGCGCCTGAACATCACGCTGGCCAACAGCTCGGCGGTGCCGGTCCTGAACAGCAAGCTGACGCTGTTCACCGCAGCGGGCGAGCGCGTGCTGCCGGTGTATTACTCGCACAACTACGTCTCGCTGATGCCGGGCGAAAGCAAGACCCTCACCGCCGACTTCAAGGCGCAGGGACCGCTGACTCTCAGCCTGCGCGGCTGGAACGCGCAGGCGCAATCGGTGCAGGTGCCGGATCTTGCGCCGCCGGCCTGCGCCACCCATGCCGCGCCGCGCACGGCGGAGTACCCGTGGATGTCGACCGCGCGCTGGAAGCAGATGCACGCCGACCAGGTCGCGATCGCCCGGAAGGGCGGAGTGGACGTGATGTTCGTGGGCGACTCCATCACCGAAGGCTGGCCGCAGCCGATCTGGGACAAGGCCTTCGGCGACATGCGCCCGGCGAACTTCGGCATCGGGGGCGACCATACCGGCAACGTGCTGTGGCGCCTGCAGGATGCGCACATCGCCGCGCTCAAGCCGCGCGCCGTGGTGCTGCTGATCGGGACGAACAACTTCGGCCTCTGTGACGAGAGCCCGGAACAGGTCTTCGCCGGCATCAAGGCGGTGGTCGACAAGCTGCGCGCCACCTATCCGCAAGCGCGCATCCTGCTCAATGCCGTGCTGCCGGCCGGCGAAACGGCGAAGGAAGACCGGCGCGCCCGCATCGATGCCGTCAACAAGATGGTGGCGCGGCTGGCCGATGGCAAGCAGGTGGTGCTCCGCAATTATGGTCCCCGCTTGACTCGGCCCGACGGTTCGATCTCGCCCGAGATCATGCCGGACTTCCTGCACCTGACGCCCAAGGGCTACCAGATCTGGGCCGATGCGCTGCGGCCGGACCTGCAACAGCTGCTGAAATAGGGCGGCCCGCATGAAGCGCACCTTGTCCGTGCTGCTGCTGGCACTCGCTGCACTGCAGGCCGGCGCGGCTGAAGTTGCGGCCACCGACAGCCATATCGCCCGCATGGGGCGCATGGTAGAGGAGGCCGATGGCGCGGTGCGCTTCGCCTACCCCGGCGTGAAGCTGGCGTTCAGCTTCACCGGCAGCCGGCTGTCCTTCGACGCGGCCAGCAGCGGCGCGCGGAGCTACCTGGAAGCAGTCATCGATGGCGGCGCGCCGCAGCGCATCAAGATCGGCGGCGCACCGGCCACCTACACGCTGCTGGACGCCAAGCCTGGCCACCACAGCATCGAGATCATGCACCGCTCCGAGACCTGGCATGGGGTGGTCACGCTCACGGGTTTCAAGACCGACGGCGTGCTCGATGCCGCGCCCGCGCTGCCGGCCGACCTGCGGCCGATCGCGCTCGCGTCGGCGGCGCGCATCGCCCCACGGCTGCACGCCGACGAGGTCTGGACGGA
>JBKHWY010000003.1:12320-26821 GCA_046566285.1 Gammaproteobacteria bacterium
CTCGTACGGCATGCTGCTGGGCGAAGCCTTGCAGGCGCAGGTGCACCTGGTCTGCCATGGCGGGCGCGGGCTGGTGCGCAGCTGGAACAAGCGCACGGACGAATTCAAACTGCCCGATTTCTATGAACTGGCGATTGCCGATGCGGCGCAGCCGGTGCGCTGGGAGCACGCGCGCTACCAGCCGGATTTGATCGTCAGCGCCATTGGCACCAATGACTTCAATCCCGGGGTGCCGGACGGCGAGGCGTATGTCCGCGCCTACGTGAAGTTCGTGCAAACGCTGCTGAACAACCATCCGCAGGCGCAGATCGTGCTGACCGAAGGCGCCATCCTCAAGGCAGGCAAGAAGGCCGCGCTGCAGGTGTACCTGCTCGAGACCATCAAGCGCGTGAACGATCCGGGCGTGCACCTCGTCAGCGCCAGCCACCAGCCGGGCGACGCCCGCGATGGCCACCCGACCGGAGCCCAGCATGCGGCCATGGCGCGCGAGCTGGCGCCGCAACTGCGGCGCGTGATGGGCTGGTGAGCAGGCAGCGCGATACCCGCGACACGGGGCTAGTGGGGGAACATGTCTTCCTGGAAGACGCTGCGCTTGCCGGGCTGCGTGAAGGTATAGGTGGCGCGCCGGGTCTTTTGATTGTAGTGCGGGCGCAGGGTGATCTTCGTGCCGCCGGCGTCGAAGCTGGCGGGCACGCTTGGCTTGTCAAAGGTGGCCGCGACGACCGGCTCTGAAAACGGAACGCCATCCTCGGGATCGTTCGCTCCGCTCATCAAGAGCTTCATGGCGGGCGACCAGCGCGCCTTGGCCACTGTTTGCGCACGGTAGACATGGGTGTGGCCCTTGATGCTGCGCACGTGTTCACCCAATTCGCCATCGCCCGGATAGCGGCGCACCTCCGCTTCGATATCCACCGGCTTCACATCGACTACCTCGAAACAGCACTCCACTTCGAAGCTGCCCGCCGTGTCCCGCAGTGCGCTGAAAACGGTCGGGCCAGTCAAGGCGGTATCGGTAAAAATATAGATCGGACGCGCGCTCACCTTCCAGGTGCGCGTGTCGATGATGGGCACGTACTCGACCAGCCCGAGCGCGGGCGCGGCCTGAGCGAGGGTAGAGAAGGTCATGCAGATGCCGCCCACCACGGCGGCAATCGGTTTCGGCATACACTGGCTTTCGTAGGCTGCCTTGGCGGGGCATGGTTGACAAATGACGCGCATGGTACACCAAGGCTTGCCCCCCGCCCCGGCCTACTTCACGACCGCCTTCAGCACCCCGTCCTGGAAGGTAATGTACAGCGCGCCGGTGGCCGGGTCGATTGCGACGCCGATCGGATAGGCGATCCCGCCGGGCAGGGCGCCTTGGCGGTTCTGGTACTGCGTGCCGCCGCCAATCACGGTGCTGACCATGCCGGCTGGGTCGATCCGGCGCACGCTGTTGTTGCCGGAGTCGGCGACGAACACATTGCCCGTGCTGTCGATCGCGATGCCCCAGGGGTAGTTGAAGCGCGCCGCGCTGCCGCTGCCATCGCTGCTGCCGGCCACGCCGGCCTGGCCGGCCAGGGTCGTCACCACCCCGGCAGGGCTGATTCTACGGATGCAGTTGTTGAGCGAGTCCGTGACCAGCAGGTTGCCGCCCGCATCGATGGCGATGCTGTTGGGGCCATTGAAGCGGGCCGACGTGCCGGCGCCGTCCGCGCTGCCGGACGTGGTACCGCCGGCGAAGGTGCTGACCACGCCGTCCGGCGTGATTTTCCGGATGCTGTGGTTGCCGTAGTCGGCCACGTACACATTTCCGGCCTTGTCCAGCGCCAGGTTGTTCGGGCCGTTGAAGCGCGCCTTGGCGCCGGCGCCGTCGGCGTAGCCGCTCTCGCCGGGCGCGCCCGCGAGCGTGCTCACCACGCCCGCCGGGGTGATCTTGCGCACGACATGGTTGCCCCACTCGGTGACGTAGACATTGCCTGCCGCATCCAGCGCGACCCCGCCGGGACCGCCGAAGCGCGCAGCCGCGCCCGTGCCGTCCGCATGGCCCCAGTTGCCCGGCGTGCCGGCGAAGGTGCTCACCTGGCCGCTGGCGGACACCTTGCGCAGGGTGCCGTTGTCCTGGTCGGCCACATACAAGGTCTTGGCCGCGTCGATGGCGATCCCGTTGGGGAAGTTGAAGCGCGCCGCGGTGCCGGCGCCGTCGGCCGTGCCGGCTTCTCCCGCCACGCCGGCCCAGGTGCTGACGGTGCCGTCCGGCGCCAGCTTGCGGATGGCGCTGAAGTTGTCGCTGATGTAGACGTTGCCTGCGCCGTCCATGGTCACGCGGCCCGGTCCCTTCAGGAGCGCCGTGGCGCCCGGACCATCCACATTGCCCACCTTGCCGGCCGTGCCGGCGACGGTGCTGACCACCCCGGCGGGCGTGATCTTGCGCAGCGTGCTGTTGTAGCCATCCATGACGTACAGGTTGCCAGCGCCATCGGCGCTGATGCCGGACGGGCCGCTGAAGAGCGCTTCGCCCGCCGCACCGTCCTTGCTGCCGCCCTGACCGGACACACCGGCCACGGTGCTCACCACGCCGGCGGGCGTGATGCGGCGGATGGTGTTGTCGCCATCGGTGACGTACAGCGTGCCGGCGCCGTCGATGGCGATGCTGCCCGGCCCACTGAACTGGGCCTGGGCTCCGGCGCCATCGGCATGGCCCCAGGCGCCGGCGCTGCCGGCCAGCGTGCTCACCACGCCGGCGGGCGTGATTCTCCGGATCGCGGGAGTGTAGGTGTCGGCCACGTAGAGGTTGCCGGCCTTGTCGATGACAATGCCGTTTGGTCCGGAAAAGCCCGCTGCCGCGCCGGCGAAGGTGCTGACCACGCCGGCGGGGCTGATCTTCCGGATCGCGCTGTTGGCGCTGTCGGCCACGTAGACGTTGCCGGCGCTGTCGACGGCGACATCGGTAGGTGAATTGAAGCGCGCTTCGGATGCCGCGCCATCGGCGCCGCCGGCCAGGCCGGGCGTGCCGGCGAAGGTCGTCACCTTGCCATCCGGGGCGATTTTTCGGATGACGTGGTTGCGCATGTCGGCCACGAACATGTTCCCGGCCTGGTCGAAGCGCATGCCCATGACGTAGCTGAAGCGGGCCTCAAGACGCGTGCCGTCGGCATACCCCTGGCCGGAAGGCGCGCCGGCGAAGACCGTCAGGCCGAGCGCCTTGGGCGGTGGGGTGGACGCGCCTGCGGAGGCGGGCGTGCCGTCCGAGTGGCTGCAGGCGGCGAGGGTGAGGGCAAGCGCGCCCAGGGTCAGGCACAGGCGCGTCGAGGTGGGCTGGCAGTGATGCATGAGGTCTCCGAATAGGTGGGTGGACAGCGCCGCCGAGTATGCGAACGCTGGCTCAAGATCAGCTCAAGGAGGCCTTTAGATTGCGTGAAGGTGGCGCGCCGGGGCGGGTGCGACAATGGCGCCATTCCAGACTATGAACCTTTGCCTGATCCAGCCCGACTTCGTTCACGCCAGCGCCTTGCAGCAGGCGCTGGCGGGCGCCGGCCACACCGCCTTGTGGCTGCGCAGCCCGGCCGATGCGCTGGCGTGGGTACGCAGCGGCAGCTTCGACGCGCTGGTCGTCGATCTCGACGCGGCGCGCCCGTCCTGCATCGAACGCCTGCGTGGGGCGGACCAAGGCCTGCCGCTGCTGGCGCTGGCCGGGCGCGCCGACCTGGCGGGAGCGCTCGATGCGCTGGACGTGGACGACTTCCTCGTCAAGCCCGTGTGCGGCGCTGAACTGGCCGCGCGTCTGCGCGCCCTCATCCGGCGCGCGCCGCGCAGGCCGTCGGAGTCGATGCTGGAAGCGCGCGACCTCGCCATGGTCCCTGCGCGCCGCAGCGTCACGCGCGCGGGCGCGCCCGTGCACCTGTCGCGCACCGAATTCGACCTGCTGCACCTGCTGCTGCGCCAGCCGGACCGGGTGTGGACGCGGCGCGAACTGGAACAGCACGCGCTGCCGCAGGCCGAGGGCGCGGTGCTCGACGCGCACATGCACAACCTGCGCAAGAAGCTGGGCGGCGACTACATCGCCACCGTGCGCGGCGTGGGCTACATGGTGCGCCGCTGAGCCTTGGCATGCCACCCGGCATGACCCGATTCTCCCTCTACAACTTGGAATCGATACCACGCGCCATGAGTTACGCGACAACCATGCCTGTTTAGTAAAGTTGAAGAAACTGGCCCTTCTTTCCTCGATTAGTTTGACCCTCCAGGTGCGCATCGCAATACTCGGTTCACGGGATAGAGGACCACGCGGCCCAGCCGTGGCGGCCTTCTCTCCACTACGTGCCACAGTGCCCCGCATGCACCGGCGCCACCCCGGGTGGGGCACTGATAATTTAGAAAATCTGAGGAGATAAGATGCTGCACCCAACCAAGAGGACAGTCATGAGCATGGCTGTCGCCAGCGCATGCGCTTTCGCCGCAATGCAGGCGCAGGCCCAGACCCCCGATGCCGCCCCCGCCGAGATCCCCGCACCGAACACGGTGGGTTCGCCCACCACTGGCGGCCCCGCCAAGTCCGACCAGATCCAGGAAGTGGTGGTGACCGCGACGCGCTTTACCACCTCGCTGCTGAAAACCCCGATCGCCGTGACCGCGCTGTCGCAGGACCAGCTGACCCGCAAGGGCGCCACCAGCATCCGCGACCTGGCCGGCGAGATCCCCAACGTGGTGATGGACCAGGGCCTGGACAACGGCGTGCAGATCACCGTGCGCGGCATCACCTCCACCAACTTCACCGAGACGGGCGACCCGGCCGTCGGCTTCCACGTCGATGGCCTGTATTCGCCCCGTCCGCAGGGCGCGCAGGCGCTGCTGTTCGACATCGACCAGTTCGAAGTGCTGCGCGGTCCGCAGGGCACGCTGTTCGGCCGTAACTCCACCGGCGGCAGCGTCAACGTGATCACCGCCAAGCCGGACTTCTCCGGCACGTATGGCCGCACCGAGATCGACCTCGGCAACTACAACAAGAAGCAGATCAACGTAGTCCAGAACTGGGCCCTGTCCGATTCGCTGGCCCTGCGCGGCACCTTCATGCGCGTCACGCGCGACAGCTACGCCAACCAGCTGCAGGACCTGTCGGAAGCGAACTATCCGTCCAAGGGCTGGATCCCGAACGGCAAACCCGACGTCGACATGCGCTACAACCGTCCGGTCGGCCCGTCGGAAGCCTACATGAACCAGGACCAGTGGGCGGCGCGCCTGGCGCTGGCCTACAAGGTCAACAAGGACCTGACGCTGCGCGCGGCGGTCGAGAACTTCCAGGACAACGGCGCCGGCTGGGCGCACTTCCGCGATTGCGACGCCGGTGAGGGCACGCGCTACGCCTGCACGGGCGGACGCTGGGACATCAACGTCAACGTGCCGGGTGAAACCGACATGAGCATCCGCACCGCGCGTGCGGGCCTGAACTGGAACATCAACGACCACACCTCGCTGGACTACAACTTCCAGATCGCCGACCAGCGCCGTACCCAGATCAGCGACGACGACCTGGGCATGCAGAATGCGCCGGCCTGGGCCGACATCGTCAAGTACCCGGACAACCCGAACGGCAACTGGGGCACCTGGCCGCTGCGCGACACCTGGCACCGCACCGCCGATTCGCGCTACCTCTCCACCGTGCACGAACTGCAGTTGAAGCAGAAGTTCAGCAGCCTGCAGTACGTGGCGGGCCTGTTCTGGATGCACGAGAAGAACCGCATCGACTACGAGATGACCGAATCGATCCAGCAGCCGCTGGGCGACCCGGGCAGCGTGGTGTATGCGCAGCCTGACCGCCAGATCGACGCCAAGGCCTTGTTCACCCAGGCCGACTGGAACTTCCTGCCGCAGTGGACCATGACCCTGGGCGCGCGCTACAGCCAGGACTCGAAGGAAGACAAGAACGGCAAGGTATATGGCCGCAACTGGATCAGCGACACGGCCTACTACCGCGGCCTGTTCAGTACCGGCATTCCCGGCACCCCGGGCTACCACATGCACGACGGGACCGACCTGACCCAGCAGATGGGCTGGATGGGCGGGCCGGCCGCGTACGCGGGCTATCCGAACGCGACCAACAACGACCACAAGGAAACCTGGAACAAGACCACCTGGCGCGCCGGCCTGCAGTACCAGATCACGCCCAAGCAGATGGTCTACGCGTCGGCGTCCACCGGCTACAAGGCCGGCGGCTTCGCCGACAAGGTCGACAGCTGCAACAACCACCTGTGCGCCGCCACCGGCAAGCCGGGCGAGCCGACCTTCCTGCCGTATGGTCCGGAGCAGGTGCTGAACTATGAGCTGGGCTACAAGGGCCGCTTCCTGGACAACCGCCTGAGCCTGTCGGCCACGGCGTTCTACATGAAGTACAAGGACATGCAGCTGACGGGTAACTACTTCGTCAACCAGATCATTCCGGACGACGGTAAGCCATGCCCAGCCGAGCAGCCCAAGTGCGACGTGTTCGAATCCTGGCGCACGATCAACGTCGGTAACACCAAGATTCCGGGCCTGGAGCTGGAGTGGGATTACCGTCCGTGGAAGGGCGCGCGCCTGGGCGGCGGCTTCGCCTACATCAACACCTCGGTGCACGGCTTTAACAACTACAGCGACGATTACCAGTGCGGCGACGTGCGCGCCGAATTCGGCATCGAACCCTGCCCGGCCGTGTACAACGGCCCGGACAAGTCGCTGTTAGGACGCAAGCTGTACAACATCGAAGGCAACCACCTGCCGAACACGCCGAAGTACCAGCTGTTCCTGAACTTCTCGCAGGAGTTCCAGCTGGCGAACGGCTTCACCGTCACGCCGTATGTGAAGGTGAACTGGCGCGACAAGGCGTACTTCGACCTGCGCAACTCGGACTGGGAACACATCGGCCGCTACCAGAAGGCCTATGCCATGACGGATGCGTCGGTGCGCCTGGACCCGCCGGACAACAAGTGGTACGTGGAAGCCTACGTGCGTAATGCCGCCAACAGCCATGCCAAGACCAATGGCGACTCGGTCTGGGGCGGCTTCATGCAGGCCTCCTACGTCGAGCCACGCATGTTCGGCGTGCGTGCGAGCCTGAGCTATTGATCTTATTGACCCGATACGCTGTCGATCCGCTGACGATTGAAGTGTGAGCCTTCCGTGGGGGAAGGCCTTACGCCGGACCGTTGGGCTTCTGCCTGGCGGTCCGGTTTTTTTTTCGCGGGCGCTTTGATGGCGGATCGGTTTCCAGTAGTAAATTACAATCACTCAACGTTGGCAAATAATTCATACTCGACGTGCGGCTTCGCACATAACGCTTCGGGGGACCACGATGAATTTCCGCTCCAAACTCGCATCACTGGCACTGCTGTCCTTGACCTGCTTTCCCGCGCTGGCCGATACCAGCTATTCGATCAGCACCTCGGCCACCGACCAGCGCTATTGGGTCAATGCCGGCAACTTCGAGATCGGACGGGTATCGCTGGCCGCGGGCACGGCGGATATCCTGGCGCTCACCACCTCGGTCACGCTGGTGGACCAGGGATGGGGCGGCGAGCACCCCAACAATGGCGTGTTCGTCGGCTTGTTCGAAGGCGATACCGAGCGCTACCAGCTGCACATGGCCGGCGCCAACCATGGCTGGCACACCGACGCCTATGACCTGGGCGCACATGCGGCCGATTTCGCCGGCATCAATGCGGCGCTCGACGCCGTTAGCTGGGGTTCCGGCGTCACCGTGCGCTTCTACACGAACGCATGGGACTATCCCGGCTGGGAACTGCACACCCGGAACGATAGCCTGAACCTGGTCACCGGGGCCGCCGCGCCGGCGCCGGTGCCGGAACCGCAGACCTATGCGATGCTGGCCGCCGGCCTCGGGCTGCTGGGCGCGAGCTCACTGCGCCGCCGTTCCCGGCAGCCGGGCGCCTAAGGCGCGCCGTTCGACGCAATCATCGCCGCAGTGACCACGCCGGAGTGCGTCACCCGCTTGCCCTGCGCGTCGTACCAGTAGGTGCGTGGCTTCTCGCCGCGCCAGCGCGGGTCGATGGCGTAGCGCAGCCGTTCCGGTGAGGCCTGCCCGAAGGCCCACGCATCCTCGGCCAGGCCCAGGCCGGCCAGCCGCTTGGCCGCCTGCGCCGTCAGTGCCGCATCGGACACCGGATCGGTGCTGACCGTGACCACCGTCAGCCCGGGATGCGTCGCGCGGGTCTTCGACAGCAGCTCCAGGCTGGCCTGGCAGAATTCGCAATCCATCGACCAGAGCATCAGCACGAAGGGCTTGCCCCGGTGTGCGCCCACGATGCGCTCCAGGCTGTCGGCCTCGAAGGGCTTGGGCGACTGGGCCCACGCGGGCGCCCCCAGCAGCAGCGCCGCCGCCAGTATCCACCGCCGCATGTTCATGCCTGGCCCCCAATGCGCACCACCCGCGTGCCGTCGTCGGCCGTGCGCCATACCAGCCATGCCTCGCCGCCGCGCGTGACCAGGTGCGGATGATCCGAGGCGCCCTGCGTGGCGGCGACGTCGGCTTCGCTCCAGGTGCGTCCCGCATTGCTGGAAACGCGTGCCTTGATGCGGGTGGCGCTGCCGTCGAACTCTTTCCACACGATGGCCACCAGGTCACCCGCCACGGCCACTTCACCGTGTTCGGCCAGCGGGCCGCCGATGCGCTGTGGCTTCGGCTTGTCGCCGCCCGCCGCGCTGGCATAGAACAGCCCACCCTCGTCGCTGGCGGCGTTGAACCACACCTGGTGGCGCCGTCCGCGTCCATCGAACGCCAGCGAGGGGCCGTGGTGCGGGCAGGCGTCGATATGCCAGTTTTCGAAGCTGACCCGTTGCGGCGCTGCCGGTCCGCCCGGCTTGAGGACGGCCAGCGCGTGGTCGCGGATGTTGGGCTCGAACACATGGCGCCACAGGCCCACCACGTTGCCGCCGCCGTCCAGCGCCAGGGCGATGCGGCAGCATTCGCAGCTGTGTTCCGCCAGTTTCACGTCCGTGCCGAAGCTGGCGCCCCGGTCGCTCGAGACGGCGTAGTAGATCGCCGCGCCACGATAGCTGCGCCCGGCCGCGCGCGCCGCTTCGCCATCGCGCTTGTCCACCCAGGCCACGTGGATGCGGCCCTGGCGGTCCACCAGCAGTGAATCGAAGCGGTGCGTGATCACGCCACGGTCGCGCTGCACCGTGACGGGTTCGGAGAAGCTGCGGCCACCATCCTGCGACCGCACGAAGCGGATGTCCCCGGTGTAGGGCTTGGCCAGCGGGCGAGTGTAGGTGAGATAGAGGTCGCCCTGGGGGCCGAAGGCGATCTTGGGCCGGCTTTCGCCCGCCGCCTCGATCGGCGCGGGCGCGTGCAGCACCGCCACCGGCGCCGACCAGGTCTTGCCGGCGTCGCTGGTGGAGCGCAGCACGATGTTGTCGGCCTCCACGGATGCGGTCCAGAGCCGGCCCTGCGCGTCGAACGCGGCCGAGGTGCCCAGCGCGTTCTTGGGCGCTGCCATGTGCGCGTGGTCGGCGCCGTGCGCTGTGCGGCCAAGCGCCATGGCGGCGGCGCTTCCCAGCAGCCCTTTGAGCAGGCTGCGGCGCGAAGAATATGCAGGCATGCGGTCCTCCTAGAAGCGTGCGCGCACGCCGGCCGAGACGGCGCGGGGTGGCGACAGGGTTTGATTGTAGGGCTGGTTGATGGCGTAGGTGCTCTCGCTGTAGCGCCGATCGAACAGGTTCGATGCGCGCACGAACACGGCAAGGGCGGCGTTTGCACGGTACTCGACGCTGGCGTCCCAGACGGTATTGCTGCCCTGGCCGAAGCGCACGCCGGCGCTGCTGGTGGTGTCCAGCAGCATGGGCCCCGTGTAGCGGCCCTGCAGGCGCGCGCGCCACGCATCGGCCGGCGACCAGGTGGCGCCCAGCGTGGCCACGTTCTTCGGCACGCCCACCAGCTGCACGCCCAGCGGATCGGTGACGACCGCGCCGCGCCGGGTGAGGATCGTCTCCGTATGGGTGGCGAAGGCATCGAAGCGCAGGGCGCTGGAATAACGCCAGTCGGCCACCAGTTCCAGGCCGCGCGCGCGCCCGTCCTGGTCATTGGTGTAGTAGCGCGCCGCGCCGGCGCAGGTGGGCAGGGCGGCGCCGCCGCAGATCAGCTGCACCTGGCGGGGCGCGCTGCCTGCGCGCGCCGTGAAGGTGGCGATCATGTCCGAGATGTCATACACGAACCAGGTGGCGCCCAGCGAGAAGCCGCCCTGGCGGTAGTCGGCGCCCGCTTCCCAGCCGCGCAGGTTTTCCGGCACCAGGTCCGGATTGGCGATGGTGGTGCTGGTGCCGGTGCCGAAGGTGCGCGTGAGGTTGTTGAAGCCCGGCGCGCGGAACGCCTTGTAGGCCGCGCCGCGCAGCGCCAGCGCGTCGCTGACCTGATAGCGTGCCGCCACGCTGGGGTCGAACGCCGTCTTGCTGGACGCCGGCAAGGGGCCGCCCGTGTTCACGCCGGATGCGAGCGTGCGCAGGTTTTCGCGCGCGCCGATGCGGTAGCGGTCCACGCGTGCGCTCACGGTCACGTCCAGTGCCTGCAGCGGCAACAGCTTGAGCTGGGTGAACACGCCCTCGAAGGTCTGCACGCCTTCGCCATGGGTGCTGCTGTCGTAGCGCCCTTGCGGCGCCTGCGGGGAGGCGGGCGTGGTGTAGAACAGTTCCGTGTCCTCGGCCGACAGGCGGCGGTAGTCGATGCCCGCGACCCAGTCATACAGCAGGGGAGAGACGCGCGTCGACCCAATGGCGGACGCCCCGCGTTCGCGGTAGCGCTGAATGCCCTGCTGGGTGTAGAACTGCACCACCTGGTCGTTGACCTTCTCCGGCGTGAGCGCCGCGCTGGTGCTGGTCAGGCAGGTCGTACCGCCCTGGTAGTAGCAGGTGTTCCCATTGAGCTTGTCGAACTTGACCAGCTGCGACCACACGCTGGCCTGCACGCCGCCGCTGCGCGGCACCCGGTACTCGACCTGGGCGGAGATGTCCGGGCTCTTTTGCAGGTTGCGGCCGTACTGGTAGCCGATCTGCTGGTCCTGCACGTGGTAGCCGACCCGGACAAAACCGCGCAGCGCATCGCTTGGACGCGCGTACAGCGTGACGATGGCGTTGCGGTTGTCGGCCTCGGTGGGCTGCTTGTCGGGGAAGCGGTAGCGCCAGGCGTCTGGCGTGGCCTGGTAGCCATCGGTGTGAAACTGGTCGAGCGACACGTTCATCTGCACCTGCCTGGTGAGGAGCAGGTCGGCGCTGGCGGACAGGTTCCAGGTGCCCTGCGTGCCCAGGCTGGCCTGGAGTTCGGCCGCGTTGGTCTTGGGACGGCGGGTGACGATGTTGACCACGCCGGCCACCGCCATGTTCCCCCACAGGCTGGAGTTCCCGCCGCGCAGGACCTCGATGCGCTCGATCGAGGACAGCGGCACCTTGAACCACTGGGTGGTGAGATAGAACGGGTCGTGCAGGGGCACGCCGTCGAGCAGCATCAGCACCTTGGCGTTGCCGAGGCCGCGCATCTTGGTCTGGTGCCCGGTGGGGTCGGAGACGGCGGCGGGGACACTTGAAAAGTTCATGCCGGGGATGTCGCGCAGGAGCTGGTCGACGCTCTGGGCGCCGGACATGCGGATCTGGTCTTGCGTGACGATGGTCGTATGCAGCGGCATCTGCTCGACGCGGGTCTGGCTGCGGCTGGCGGCGACGTAGACGACGGCCATGTCGTCGGCCTGCTGCGCGAACGCGGGAACGCCACTGCACAGCAGCAGGGCGGCAGCATGCAGCGCGCGCACAGGGCGCACGCAGGCTGCGGGAGAGGATGGTTTCAAATTTAACCTTTCAAGCGGGGCTCATGCCGGGCGGGCATGCGGATTCGCCGGGCGGCTCGATGCCGCCGGCTGGCGAAGACGGGGCGACTTGTCAGGTGAAGAAGGGCGGCGCGTGCGCGAGCGGGTGGGTCCAGGGCTGGCGTGCCTGCGGCCTGGCCGAGGGAAGGGCAGCGATGCGGTTCGATGGCGGTGTGGCGCGCCACGCGGGCTGGGGCGCCACACCGGCCATGCCCAGGGGCTGCCAGCAGGCGTCGCAATGCTGGTTGTGCGCGTGGGAGCCGGGCAGGCCATGGTTTTGGTCGGCCTGGATGGATTTGCTGGCCGAGCAGATTTCCTGTCCCGGTAAAGCATCGGCCGGCATGCTGCGCGACAGCGGCAGCAACGTCAGGCACAGCATCACCAGGCAGAGGATGCGGGCGATGTGGGCGTCAAGCGCAGACGATGTGCGGGACCGGGGCATCTTGTCAGTTTAGCATGATCCGGCCGGGCATTTGTGACCATCGGTTATGATGGCACGCGAATTGGAGTCGGCACTGGCTGAAATTCCGTAACATTCGAAGCGCTTTACGTCCGCCAGGGCCATTCTTGACGGTGCGCCCTGACGGCATAAAGATTCGAAGCAGGAAAGACGATGACATTGACCCAACAGGATTGCGCGAGAGCGCTGGCAGACATGTCTACGCAAGAGCTTGCGCTATTTTTGGCGCGACTGGGGCACATGTGCACCATCTTTGCCAGGGAGGCCTACGAGTTTCAGGGACCGGGTGTGACCGATCCGTACCTACTGCGTGACTTCAATGAACTGCATCACCGAGTGTATTCACAGCTCGCTGCGCTCCTGCGCGACAGCCAAGCCGTGTTTCCGCCTGAGGCGCTCGCTTCCTGGCTTTCCGGGGAAGGACGTAGTGAGACCTTTCGGGCAGCAGCAATGAACGCATTTGAATCCTGCTTCATGGAGTTCTCCGGCGATCAATAGAGGGATAGTGAGTGCGAATGAGCGAATGGGACGTATCAAGACGGAAGCGTTGCGCGCTCCAGCTCTTCAAGCCAACGTATCGCCTGCTCGCGACTCGAGCCACACATTTCCAGCGAAGGCTGCAAACCACCGCAAAAAGCCGGGCGCTCCGGTTGTCCGAAAATCCGGCAGCGATTGTCGTGCCCCAGCTGAATGCATCTGACGCCAGCAGGCTTGCCGTTGGGCATACCCGGAATCGGGCTGGTAATCGACGGAGCCGTGCAACACGCTCCGCAATGGTCTCGACACATCATCGTTGTATTCACACGCAAGCAAAGCTATAGTTGTAGGACATCTTACAACCAATTTTGACGGTATAATCGCGAGCATGATCTCTGTCACCGAATCCCAAACCGCTGCGCCGCCGCGCAAAAAATACCGGACCCTGGCCGGAGGCGTGGTCGAGCGCATCGTTGGCGACATCCAGCAGGGCGCGCTCAAGCCGGGTGACAAGCTGCCCACGGAATCGGCCATTATGGCGCAGTATGGGGTCAGCCGCACAGTGGTGCGCGAGGCGCTGTCCCATCTGCAGGCCGGGCGCTGGGTGCAGACCCGGCACGGCATCGGCACCTTCGTCATCGAGCGCCCGAAAAGCCTGGGCATCGATGCCGACAGCATCATCACCGTCAAGGACGTGCTGGCGATGCTGGAGCTGCGCATCAGCATGGAAGCGGAAGCGGCCTGGCTGGCGGCCTCGCGCCGTAGCGATGCGCAGGTGGCCGAGCTGGGGCTGGCGCTGAAGGACATGCAGCGCAGCATGGAGCGGGGCAAGACCTCGATCGACGCGGACCGCCGCTTCCACCTGCTGGTCGCCGAGGCAACCGGCAACCGTTATTTCGTCGAGATCCTCAGCCAGCTGGGCAACACCATCATCCCGCGCGCGCGCCTGAACATGCCCGAGCTGGCCCATGACGACCCGTCGGCCTACCTGCAGCGGGTCAATCGCGAGCACGAGGATATCTATCACGCGATCCTGCGCGCGGACCCGGAAGCGGCGCGCGCGGCCATGCGCACCCACCTGAGCAACAGCCGCGAGCGCCTGCGCCAGGCGCAGCAGGATCTCGAATCGGCGCGCTGAGCTCATCCCCGCGCATGTAGCGCAGCGCTCGCCATCCGCCACACTCCGAAAACAATTTTCAACTCATCGTACAACTTCTGCTTGCCTTATTAAAACAGCGGTTGTACGATGACGTATCACTAGTAGCGACTCACCGTAACAGCGTCACTCATCACCCCCCTGGAGCCCCCATGAACATCAATCCGCAAGAACTCAAGAAAATCCTCTCGCATGGCCTGCTGTCGTTCCCGCTGACGGACTTCGACGACCAGGGCAATTTCAACGCGAAGGGTTATGCCGATCGCCTGGAATGGCTGGCTCCCTACGGCGCGAGCGCGCTGTTCGCCGCCGGCGGCACCGGTGAGTTCTTCTCGCTGACGCACGAGGAATACTCGGATGTGATCAAGACCGCCGTGGACACCTGCGCAGGCAAGGTGCCCATCCTGGCCGGCGCCGGTGGTCCGACCCGCGCGGCCATCAAGTTTGCGCAGGAAGCCGAGCGCCTGGGCGCGCATGGCCTGCTGCTGCTGCCGCACTACCTGACCGAAGCCTCGCAGGACGGCCTGGTGGCGCACGTCGAAGAAGTCTGTAAGTCCGTTGACTGCGGCGTGGTGGTGTACAACCG
>JBKHWY010000004.1:0-26046 GCA_046566285.1 Gammaproteobacteria bacterium
GACCCTTCCATGCCTTCGACTTCAACCCTGTCCAAGATCGCCAGCGCCACGCTGCTGGCCTGCGCCACCCTTGCCGCCAACGCCGCCGAAAAAGTCACGCTGGGCGTAGCCATCCCGACCGCCACCCACGCCTTCACCGGCGGGATCGTGTTCTGGGCCAACCAGGCCAAGAAGGAGCTCGAAGCGGCCAACCCGACCCTGAAAGTCATCGTCAAGACGGCCGGCACGACGCCCGAGCAGGCCAACCAGGTGCAGGACCTGCTGGTGGTGAACAAGATCAATGCGCTGGTGATCCTGCCGCTGGAATCGGCTTCGCTGACCCAGCCCGTCACCCAGCTGAAGAACAAGGGCGTGTACGTGACGGTGGTGGACCGGGGCCTCACCAACCCGGCCGCGCAGAATGCCTATGTGGCCGGGGACAACACCGCGTTCGGGCGCCTACCGGCCGAGTACCTGGGCAAGAAGCTGGGCGGCAAGGGCAATATCGTGATCCTGCGCGGCCTGCCGAGCACCATCGACAACGAGCGCGTGGACGCCTTTAACGCCGAAATCAAGAAGTACCCGAACATCAAGGTGCTGGACGCCAAATACGGCAACTGGAACCGCGACGACGGCTTCAAGGTGATGCAGGACTACCTGACCCGCTTCAAGCAGATCGATGCCGTGTGGGCGGCCGACGACGACATGGCCATCGGCGTGGTGAAAGCCATCGAGCAGGCCAAGCGCACCGACATCAAGGAAGTCTTCGGCGGCGCCGGCGCCAAGACGGCGGTGAAGAAGATCATGGATGGCGACAAGCTGATCCAGGCCGACGTGTCCTATTCGCCCAAGTTCATCTACGACGCCATCAAGCTGACCGCCGAAGCGCGCCTGAAGGGCCAGGCCCTCCCTGGCAAGACCATCGTGCCGTCGGTGCTGATCACGCGCGAGAACGCGCGCCAGTTCTACTTCCCCAATTCGCCGTATTGAACGCTCCCACTCCAAGGATAAGCATGAAAACCATCAAAGGCCCGGCGATTTTCCTCGCCCAGTTCATGGGAGCGCAAGCGCCGTTCGACACGCTGGCCAACCTGGCCGGCTGGGCGAAGGGCCTGGGCTACGAAGCCATCCAGCTGCCGACCGACAAGCGCCTGTTCGACCTGGAGCTGGCGGCCGACAGCCAGACCTACTGCGACGAGATCACGGGCGTGCTGGCCCAGCACGGCCTGCAGATCACCGAGCTCTCGACGCATTTGCAGGGCCAGCTGGTGGCGGTGCACCCCGCCTACGACCAGCTGTTCGACAATTTCGCCGCCCCGCACGTGCGCGGCAATCCGGCCGCGCGTCAGGAATGGGCGGTCGGCCAGGTCAAGGCGGCCGCGCGCGCCTCGCGCCGTCTGGGGCTCACCACCCACGCGAGCTTTTCCGGCGCACTGGCCTGGCCCTACCTGTACCCATGGCCGCAACGTCCGGCCGGCCTGGTGGAGGAAGCGTTCGATGAACTTGGCAAGCGCTGGAAGCCGATCCTCGATGTGTTCGACGATAACGGCGTGGACGTCTGCTACGAGCTGCATCCCGGCGAAGACCTGCACGACGGCGTGACCTTCGAGCGCTTCGTCGATAGCGTGGGCGGCCATGCGCGCGCCAACATCCTGTACGACCCCAGCCACTTCGTGCTCCAGCAACTCGATTACCTCGCCTTCATCGACATCTACCACGAGCGTATCAAGGCCTTCCACGTGAAGGACGCCGAGTTCCGCCCGAACGGAAGTCAGGGCGTGTACGGCGGCTACAGCGGCTGGCAGGACCGGGCCGGGCGCTTCCGTTCGCTCGGCGATGGCCAGATCGACTTTTCCGCCATCTTTTCCAAGCTGGCCCAGTACGACTACGCCGGCTGGGCCGTGCTGGAATGGGAGTGCTGCCTGAAGCACCCCGAGGACGGCGCGCGCGAAGGCGCGGACTTCATCCGCCGCCACATCATCCGCGTGGCCGAGCGCGCGTTCGACGATTTCGCCGGCAGCGGCGCCGACCGCGCCCAGGTGCGCGCGCTGATGGGGATCGGCCAGTGAGCGCGCCCACCTCGACGACCCCCCGGAAGCTGCGCCTTGGCATGGTGGGCGGCGGCGACGGCGCCTTCATCGGCGCCGTGCACCGCATCGCCGCGCGCCTGGACGACTACTATGACGTGGTGGCCGGGGCGCTCTCCTCCAACGCCGAACGGGCCGCCGCCAGCGGCGCGGCCATCCGGCTGGCCCCCGAGCGCATCTACACCGACTACCGCGAGATGGCGCGCCAGGAAGCCGGGCGCGCGGACGGCATCGACGTGGTGGCCATCGTCACGCCGAACCACCTGCATGCGCCGGTCGCAAGCGCCTTTCTCGAAGCCGGCATCCACGTCATCTGCGACAAGCCGCTGGGGATCTCCCTGGTCGAAGGCGAAGCGCTCGCCGCGCTGGCGGCGAGCAGCAAGCGCGTGTTCGGACTGACCCACACCTACACCGGCTACCCGATGGTGCGCCACGCGCGCGCCATGGTGGCGGCCGGCGAGATCGGCGACGTCCGCCTGATCCAGGTCGAGTACGCACAGGACTGGATGGCCGAAGCCGACAAGCAGGACGACGCCTTCCAGCACTCGAACTGGCACAACGATCCGAAGCGGGCCGGCCCGACCGGCTGCACCAGCGACATCGGCACCCATGCCTTCCACCTGGCCGGCTTCGTGGCCGGCATTCAGCCCAGCGAGCTGCTGGCCGAACTGCATTCGTTCACGCCCAAGCGCACGCTGGACGACCATGTGCAGGTGATGCTGCGCTACCCGAACGGGGCACGCGGGATGCTGTGGTCCAGCCAGATGGCGACCGGCTGCGAAAATGCGCTGAAGCTGCGCGTGTTCGGCAGCAAGGCCAGCCTGGCCTTCGACCAGGAGAACCCGAACGAGTTGTGGATCACGCCGCAAGGCGGTTGCGCCCAGCGCCTGACGCGCGGCAGGGTGGCCAGCGGTGACGCGCTGGCCGCCACCCGCATCCCGTCCGGCCATCCGGAAGGTTATCTGGAAGCGTTCGCCCAGCTGTACCGCGACGCCGCCGCGCACATCCACGCCATCGAAGCCGGCCAACCGGTGCCGGACGGCGCGCGCCTGCTGCCGACGGTGCGCGATGGCGTGGCCGGCATGAAGTTCATCGATGCGGTGCTGGCCAGCGACGCCGCAGGCTGCAGCTGGGTGAAGCTGGCCGCCGACTGAACCGGTGCGGGTCAGGTGTCGGAGCTGGTCATATACTCCCGCACGAGTTCGCGGGCCCGGTGCAGCCGGCTCTTCACTGCACCGGGCTGTTCGCCCAGGCGCTCGGCGATTTCGGCAATGGTCAGCTCTTCGAAGTCCCGCAGCAGCACCACTTCGAGATAGTGGGCAGGCAACGATTCCAGCGCGCGTGCCAGGTCGATGCGTAAGGCCTAGTCAGTACGTAGCGCCAACTGTCCTTCCACCACATCGTCCTCGAGCGGCTCATGCTTGAACATTCTGCGTTCCAGCTCGCGGCACTTGCGCTTAATGACGGTAAACAGCCAGGAAGAGAAGGCAACAGCGGCCTTCAAGCCGCCGACTTTGCGCGAAATCGTCAATAGCGATTCCTGGACGGCATCATCGACATCGCTGACATGGCAGTGCCTGCGCGCATAGCGACGGGCATCCGCCTGGCAGACCGCAAGCAGGCGGGAAAGCGCGGCGCGGTCGCCCGTCTGGGCTGCCAACACGAGATGCTCGCGTTCGATCACGCTGTCCATCATGATTCCAACTCCTTCCCGGATTCGCCGTCCATCGGTAAGCGTACCGCGTATGCCCGCTGGGGGATATTTTTTTGGTAGAACATATCGATTTCCTTTATCAGTGGGCCGACCAGGCCACACGGCTCGACCCGTATCAGGCCGGATCAGAAGCGGGTTGTCAAGGTGCTGAGCCACGCCGGCGACGCTGCGACCAGCCACGCTTCCAGCGGCTTGTCGGCCCCGACAAGAATCAGGCCCGAGACGCCGACCATGAGGACGCCCATCACGAGCTTCCCGGTTTTCCCCGCCCGCATCAGCTTGCCGCGTGCGTTCACGAGGGCGGTGCGCGAGAAGTAGGCCAGGCCCACAACCGGCGCGGCCGCACCGATCCCGAAGAACCCCATGAGCAAGGCGACCTGCGCCAGGTGACTGCCTTGACTGGCCATCACCACCGCAGCCCCCAGCGTGGGCCCGACACAGGGACTCCATACCACACCCAGGGCCAGGCCAATGGCGAACTGCCCTTTCAGGCCGTCGAGGTTCAGCCGCGAAATCAGCAGGTTGCCTGCGTTGCCAATCCCGGATGTCGCTGACGCAAACCGTTGCTGCAGGCTGGCGGACATGAGCACGATCCCGAGCACGCCCAGGATCATCGCCCCCGCGTTGCGGAACATGGCGGCGTCGACTCCAGTGGCCGCGCCGGCCCACGCGATCAGGGTTCCGATGACCGCATAGGACAGCGCCAGCCCTCCCGCAAGAGCAAGCGGTGCACGGGGATGGGCCGCCGTCGCCGAACCCAGCAGGATCGGCAGGATCGGCAGGACGCAGGGCGACAGCGTGGAGAGCAGTCCGGCCAGCAGACCGAAGCCATAGGACCAAGCCCGAACTCCATCAGCGGCCTGCCTTCTTGAAAATGCCTTCGATGGCGGCCGGGCTGGTGGCGCCGACGGAACGCGCAGTTTCCTTCCCACCTTTGAAGGCAATCAGCGTGCCTTGCACGCTGACCCGCAGTTGCTGGAGGATGGTCTTGTCAGTGTCGAAGTCCACCGACAGCACCACGACATCCTGGTAGGCGCTTTGTTTGGCCAAGCTGTCGACAATCGGCTTCTGCGCCTTGCAGGTCGGGCACCAGGGCGCGTAGACCTCCACCACGACCGCGGCGCGATCATGCGCCAGCTTGTCGAAGTCTTTCTGGTTGAACGGCCTGGGCTCGGCGGCGGATGCCAAGCGGATGGCCCCCAGCGTGAGGGCGGCAACAAGTAGGGCGGATCGTTTCATTGGTTTTCCTTGGGATGAGTTGCGTTAAATGGTGCATCAGCGTGCAGCCGGGCGACGCCGGCGCTCACCTCGGCCAGCTCATGGCCGGATTAGTCCCTTCACGATGATTGCCAACAAAGAGGCGTGCGCAAGCCAAAGCGGTTCGCGGCCGGGGAAAAAATTTTTTTCTCCAGCCGCGAACCGACAGGCTGCGATGCCCCCTCTTAGCCAGCGAGGACTGTCCTCAACCATTCATTCACCCAGGAGAATCATATGAAGACCCAACTGAAACTGGCCTCGCTGGCCGCCCTGACCGCCGCCACCATCGGACTGCCCGCCGCCGCGCAGGACACAGTCACCGAGGGCAAGTGCGCGCCCGCCGCCATGGCGACCGGGACTGGCAGGTGCGCGCCGAAATTCGCGCCGAAACGTGCTTCGAAACGCGCTTCGAAATGCGCTCCGAAGTGCGCTCCGAAGTGCGCACCGAAGCGCTGAGCATCATGAAGAAGGCGCGACCGCACTCACCACTGCTTGACGAGCGCCTGGTGATGGCCGGCTTGCGCCTGCTGGACACCTATGCAGGCCTGGCCGCGCGCGGCGAGCATCTATTCGGGCGTTTGCTGGGCGGCCAATCCCCGCGGCAGTGGACACACTACCCGGATGGGGACGCGATCGACCCGGTCAGCGGCTACCAGTGGTTCTACCATTCCCACAGCCCCGGCGATCGACCCGGTGCAGTGGAACATGGGCACCTCCACCTGTTTGCCCGCAAGCCGCTATGGGGTCGCCGCTTGCGCTCGACATCGGAGCGGGCCTTCGCCGCGCTGTGTGGCGACCCCTCGGCCCAGCCGGCGACACGCCACCTGCTCGCCATCGGATTCGATGCGAAAGGCCTGCCGATTTCGCTGATGACGCTCAACAGCTGGGTGACGGGCGATCTGATGCTGGGCGCCGACCTGAGCTTGGCGCTGCTGTCGTCGCTGACGCTTCACACCGGGCATGACGAGGTCGATGCCGTCATCGAGTGCGTGGCCCGGCTGTGCCTGGCCGAGTTGGCGGAGCTGATGCGGCGCCGCGATGACACGCTGCGTTCGCACCCCTCGCCCGACAAGCTGCATGACGACGCGCTGGAGCTGCTGTCGGAAATCCCGATCGACCTGGACGCCAGGTTGGCGGTGCTGATGCCCCGGCTTCCTCCTGGCCGCAAGGCGCCGCAGCGGATGGGTGTCCCCGACTAGGGCGCGCGGCGCAGGTGCGGGGCGCTGCTCGGCAGCGACTGTCGACGGCCTGCGCGGCTCCGTGTACAATCGCGGTTTGGGTGCGCCGGTCCTCTGCGGGATCGGCGTTAAACGGGAAACCGGTGGCACCGCCTCGCGCGGTCATTCCGGTGCAGCCCCCGCTGCTGTGAGCCTGACGACTCCGCCATATACCACTGCGAGCCATCGCGGGAAGGTGCGGAGAAGGATGATGGCGAGCCAGAATACCGGCCCAAACAAGCAAGCACCATTCCCCGGGGTGACGGGAAGCCGCTGCCGATCGCTTCGCGCGCCTGCTTTGGCCCCGCGCGTTGTCCCGCGTCGGCCGTCTTCATGCCTCCCCCAATGGTGTCCTTATGGACCATTCGACGGGAGGATTCGAATGCACATCATGGAAGGCTTCCTGCCTCCGGCGCACGCGCTCGGGTGGACGGCCGTGGCCGTCCCCGCCATCGGCTGGGGCTTGCGCGCGATCGGGCGCACCTTGCGGGCCCATCCCGAGCGGCGCATGCTGCTGGGCGTGGCCGCCGCCTTCGCGTTCCTGCTGTCGGCCCTCAAGCTGCCCTCAGTGACCGGCAGCTGCTCGCACCCCACCGGCGTGGGCCTGGGCGCCCTGCTGTTCGGCCCCGTCGCGATGGTCCCGGTGGGATTCGTCGTGCTGCTGTTCCAGGCGCTGCTGCTGGCGCACGGCGGCCTCTCCACCCTGGGCGCCAATGTCGTGTCGATGGCGCTGGTCGGGCCGGTCGTCTCGTACGGCGTGTTTCGCGGCGCCGCGGCCCTGAACGCGTCGCGCCCGGTCGCGGTAGGCCTGGCCGCAGCGCTGGGCGACCTGGCGACCTACCTCACCACGTCGGCGCAGCTGGCATGGGCCTTCCCCGATGCCGTCGGCGGTTTCACCACCTCGTTGATCAAGTTCGGCGGCATTTTCGCGCTGACGCAGGTGCCCATCGCGATCAGCGAGGGGTTGTTGACCGTGCTGGTCGTGAACGCGATGGCGCGCTTTCACGCCCGCGAGTTGGGCACACTCCCCTTGATGTCGGCCCGCACCCGGGGCACGCCATGAAGAAGCGCAGCTGGTGCATGCTCGCGGCCGTCGTCCTGCTGACGGGGCTCCCCCTGTGGCTGGCAAGCGCGCCGCCGGGCGGCAAGGCCCTGTTCGGCGGATCCGACGAGGCGGCCCGGCAGGCCATCGGCGTGATCGCGCCCGGCTACCGGCCCTGGGTGGCGCCGCTGTTCGAGCCGGCCAGCAGCGAGATCGCGTCGCTGCTGTTCGCGCTGCAGGCAGCCGCCGGAGCCGGGGTGATCGGCCTCTGGCTTGGGATGGCCGTTGCGCGCGAGCGGGCCGGCCGCAACCCTGAAGGGACACCCCATGCGGATTGACGCCGCCGCCTACAGCAGCCGCTGGCGCGGTGTCGCCCCCATGGCCAAGGCGCAGTTCGCGCTGGCTGCTGTGCTGGCAGCCTGGATCGCCCATGACCTGGTCATCCTGGCCCTGTTCGTGGCCGTGCAGCTGGCTGTGACCCTGCTGCTGGCGCGCGTTCGCCTGCGTACCTACTGCGCGGCGGCGCTGCCGCCGCTGGGCTTTCTGCTGCCTTCCTGCCTGACCATGCTGGCGACCCCCGCCGCCGACGGCGCCTGGCAGTGGGACGGCGCCGGCCTGCCGGCTGTCGCGGTCATCGCGCTGCGCGCGGTGGCCGTGCTGGCGGCGCTGCTGGGTTTGGTGCTGACGACGCCCATGCCCGACCTGCTTGCGCTGCTGCGCCGCCTGCGCGCGCCCGAATTGCTGCTCGACCTGATGGCCTTGTGCTACCGCATGCTGTTCGTGCTCAGTGAAGCGTGGGCCGAGGGCGTCAGCGCTCAGGATGCACGCCTGGGCTACCGCGACTGGCGGCGCGGCTGGCGTTCCACCGGCCTGCTGGCGGGCCTGGCCGCCGTCGTGTTCACGCCGGTCGGCATCACCCTGGCCGGCGCAGCCGCGATCTCCGGCAGCACTTGGGGCGCGGGCGCGCACCTGGCGCTGGACGCGGCCAAGCTGGCGCTGGACGGCACGCTGTACAGCGGGGCGACTGGCACCAGCGCCGATCGCGCGTTGAAGCTCTCCACCAGCGGCGAACTGAATCTTGCCAAGGGCAAGATCACCAGCACCGACAGTATGAACCTGGCCGGCGGCATCGTGCGCCTGGGCAGCGCGCTGGAAGTCACCGCCGGCAGCGATTTGGCAGTCGCCGCCGGCACGGTGTTCGACAACGCGGGCCAGGCAATCGCCGGCCGCGCTATCACCGTCAAGGGCAAGGATGCCGGCACGGTGCTCAAGGCCGCCAACCGCGGCCTGCTGCAGGCCCAGGGCGACCTGGCCGTCGGCGCCGGCAATGCGGTGGAACTGACCAACAGCGCCGACGGCAAACTGCTGGCCGACCGCGTGACGCTGGACGCCACGCAGCTGGACAACAGCGGCGCCATCCAGGGCAGCCACGGCCTGGTGGTCAACGCCACCGGCATCAACAACCAGGCCGCCGGCATGCTGCTGACCACCGCCGCCGGCGCGGGCATCGCCATCAAGGCGGGCAGCATGGACACGGCCGGACGCGTGCAGTCGGCCGGCGCCATCGAGGCGGCGATCGCCGACGCGCTCTCCAACAGCGGCAAACTGCTCACCACCACCCTTGACGAAGGCGGCAGCAATGGCGCCCTCAAGCTCACGGTGGGCAAACTGGCCAACACCGGCATGATCGTCGGCGCCGGTGCGGCCAGCATCGCCAGCGCGGCCGGCGTGGACAACAGCAACTGGATCCAGGCCGAGAACCTGGCCATCGATGCCGCCACCGCCCTGCGCAACCAGGGCGCCGACAGCGTTCTGCTGGCGCGCGGCGCGGCCACGCTCAAAAGCGCGAGCTTCGACAATGCCGGCACGGTGCAGACGGGCGCCGGCCTGTCCGTCACCACCAGCGCGCTATTGAACAACAGCGGCGCGCTGCAGAACCTGGGCGAGGCCAGCGCCTTGGCGCTTGCCGCCGGTGACCTCACCAACAGCGGCACCGTGCAAGCGGCGGGCGCCGCCAGCGTGACCAGCGGCGCGGCCATCGACAACAGCGGCAAGCTGCTCGCCGCTGGCAGCCTGGACCTGCGCGCCGCGCAGGCGCTCACCAACCGTGGCGCCGACAGCGTGTTGCTGTCCCAGCAGGCCGTGTATGCGGTGGCCGGCAGCATCAACAACGACGGCACCCTGCAGGGCGCCAGCGGCGTGACCCTGGAGAGCCGGCGCGGCATCGACAGCAGCGGCGACATCCTGTCCGGCAGCGGCCTCCTGATGAGGGCCGTCAAAGGCATCGATATCGGCGCCGCCGGCCACGCGCTGGCTGCCAGCGAATTGAGCGCGGTGTCCGCCAGCCTGTCCAACGCCGGCGTCATGCAGGCCAAGAACGGCTTTGTCATCACCACCAGCGCCGACATCGCCAATAGCGGCACCTTCACCAAGCTCGATGGCATCGACACCATGCTCCTGACGGGCAGCTCGGTGATCAGCAGCGGCACCATCCAGTCCGCGCGCAGCGCGGCCCTGAAGGCCACCCACGGCACCGTCGCCAACAACGGCAAGTTCGTCACCGAAGGCGCGGTCACGGTGGACGCGGCCACGGCGGTCATCAACGGCGCCGGCGCCACTTTCCTCGTCACCGGCGCGCTCGACACCCACAGCCAGACGTTCGATAACCGCGGCGCGATCCAGGCCGGCACCGCCATTGGCGTCACCACCACCGACACCATCATCAACGATGGCAAGATCTTGAACCAGTCCGCCAACGCGGCGGTGAACCTGCAGGGGTCGGCGATCACCAACAGCGGCACCGTGCAGGGCATGGGCGCCACCAGCCTGGCGGCCACCAGCGGGGCGATCAGCAACAGCGGCGAACTGCGCGCCGATGGCGCCATGAGCCTGACCGTGGCCAGCACGCTGGCCAACGCCTCGGCCGGCAAGATCGTCGGCCAGGACACCGTGGCCCTGGGCGGCAACCCCGGCTTCACCCTGACCAACAGCGGCATGATCCAGGCAGTGGGCAACCTGACGGTGGGTTCCAGCACCACTCCGGTCGCCCAGTTCCAGAACAATGGCGGAGCCACCGTCATCGGCAATGGCGTGCGCATCGACAGCATCGGCTTCCTGAACCAGGGCCGGGTGCAGGCGCTCGCCGCCGGCGCGCTCTACACCGATGTGCTGACCAACCGGGGCAGCAGCGCAGTCATCCTGCTGGGCCTGGACGGCAGCGCCAGCAGCATCGCCAGCACCAGCTACCTGTTCAACGAAGGCGCGATCCACGGCGGCGGCAACCTCGTCATGAATGCGCCCAGCATCGCCAACACCGACACGGCCGGCATCTCGTCGCTGGGCGACCTGACGCTCACCACCAGCGCCAGCGGCATCGTCAACTCCGGCGCGCTGTATGCCGGTAACAACCTGGCCCTCAATGCCGGCGGCCAGACGGTGCTCAACACCAGCACCGGCACGCTGGACGCGACCAACATCAGCCTCACCGCGGCGGGCTTCGACAACTACAACACCGTGATCGCCACCGGCGACACCACCATCAGCACGACCAACTACTTCAACAACCTGCCCACCGGCGGGGTACCGAACGTGATCGCGGCGAACACCAGCTATGCCGGCGTCACCACGCCGTACGACTCGGGCGACTACAACTGTAACTTCGTGGGCGCCTACTGCGACCACTTGTGGGTGTTCGCGCAGAATTACACCGTGACCGAGGGACTGGACGGCCCGGTGTCGACCCAGAAGGGCCAGATCATCGCCGGCGGCACCATCAACCTGAACTACGGCCAGTCGGGCGTGAACCGCGCCTCGCTGATCTCGGCGCCGAACATCAACATCAGCGGCGCCGGCAGCTTCACCAACGTCGACCTGCACCTGGACCGCATCGACTACGCGCGCCGCTGGCGCGACTACAAGACCGACAGCACCTTCGGTTCGCTCAACCACGACTACACCTACCCGACCAACGGCAACCAGTTCGGCTGTAACGACGGCGGCTGCTTCAGCGGTCACGCGGGCAGCTACGGCAGCGCCGCCGATGCCTCCTTCGGCCTGGAGACCGGGCGCACCACAATCCAGATCTGGAGCGCGGGGGTGTATGCCACCAACCTGGTGTTCAACGGCGGCAGCCTCCTGAACCTGGGCTCGCCCTACACCCGCAGCACCAGCGCCACCACGGTGGCGCCGGCGTCGGGCGCGGGCGCCGGGTCGGCCACGCCGCTGGCCACGGGTCCCTTCTCGGCCTTCGCTGCCACCAAGGCGGCAGCCACCGGCCTGCCGGCCGCCAGCAAGGCGGTCAGCGTGCCGGCCGCCAATGGCGTGTCGTTCAAGGGCTTGAATCTGTCCCTGCCGACCAACCCGAACGGATACTTCGTCACCGCCAAGAACCCGACTTCGGGCTTCCTGGTCGAGACCAATCCGCTGTTCGGCGCGGGCAGCAATTCGGTGGGCTCGAACTACCTGTCGAACCTGCTGGGCATCGATCCGGACAAGCAGCAGAAGCGCCTGGGCGACGCCAACTACGAAGCCAAGCTGATTCGCGACCAGCTGGTCGCCCAGACCGGCAACAACATCCTCAAGGGCCAGCAGAGCGAAGCGGGCCAGATCAAGGCGCTGATGGAGAACGCGGCCAAGAGCGCCGGCAACCTGGGCCTGACCCTCGGCCAGCCGCTCACCGCCGAGCAGGCCGCCGAGCTGTCCGAGGACATGGTCTGGATGGTCGAGCAGGTGGTCGCCGGCCAGAAGGTGCTGGTGCCCGTGGTGTACCTGGCGCAGAAGACCAAGGATGCGATTGAAACCGGCGCCGTCATGGCCGCCACCAATTCGACCATCAAGGCCGACACCATCGAGAACAAGGGCGGCACCCTGGTGGCCGACAACCTGGCGTTGGAAACCAAGGGCGACCTGCGCAACACGGGCGGCACCATCAAGGGCGGCGACGTGTCGATCAAGGCCGGTGGCAGCATCATCAACGAAACCATCGCGCAGACCAACGGCGGCAAGGACTTTGCCCGCACCGTGATCGGCGCGGCCGGCACCATCCAGAGCACGGGTTCGCTGTCGCTGGATGCGGCCAAGGACATCACCGTCAAGGGCGCGCAGATCAAGGCCGGCGGCGACGCCAGCCTGTCGGCGGGCGGCAACGTCACCTTCGACACCATCGAGAACAAGACGGCGGACGCCACCTACAAGGCGTCGCAAGGCCTGTGGGGCATTTCCAGCTCGTCGAGCTCGACCCACACCGCCACCACCACCAACATCGGCTCGGGCATCGAGACCGGAGGGGGCCTCAAAATCAAGAGCGGCGGCGACACCACCATCGCCGGTTCGTCGGTCAAGACCGGCGGCGGCCTGGACCTGGATGCGGGCGGCAACGTCAACATCGTCTCGCGCCAGGACACGGTGGAGACTTCCGTCTCGAACAGCCGCAGCGGCCTGGGCGTGGGCGGCGGCGTCTACGGCACCACCACCACGACCACGGATGCCTTCAAGGGCCGCAACGTGGGCAGTACCATCGACGTGGGCGGGGACGCCAACATCAATGCCACCAACACGCTGACCCTGCAAGGCTCCAAGCTGAAGGTGGGGGGCGACGCCGCCATCACGGCGGACGACGTGCAGGTGCTGGCCGGCCAGGACGTGGACCGCAGCACCACCACGACCACCACGACCTCGTTCCTGAAGCTGTCGTCCTCGGGCGACAGCCATGCGGAAGCGGGCGCACAGGCCGGCGCCGGCGCCAAGGGCGGCGCGGCCAACGGCAACGCCAAGGGCAGCGCGTCGGCCTCGGCAAGCGCGGGCGCCTCGGCGGGCGCCAGCGGCAGCGTCAACCTGACCCTGGCCGAAACCGAGACCACCACCACCAACAGCCTGAAGACCCACAGCGTGGGTTCGGAAATCGACATCGGCGGCAACCTGTCGGTCGACTCCAAGAAGTCGATCACCCTGCAGGGCGCCACCGTCAATGCCGGCGGCGACGTGGACCTCAAGGCCAAGGACGTGAAGGTGCTGGCTTCGCAGGACGTAGACATCACGACCAGCAAGACCACCACCACCCAGATTGGCCTCTACATCGATTCGGACAACAGCGCGCAGGCCGGCGCCAGCGCCAGCGCCGGCGCCAAGGGCAACTCGAACGCCTTCGGTTCGGGCGGCTCGGCCAATGCCCAGGCCCAGGCCAACGCCTCGGCGGAGTCGGACACCACCATCGACCTGGTGCGCGTGACCACCACCGAATCGAGCAGCCTGGATATCAAGAACAACGGCAGCACCATCAATGCCGGCGGCAAGCTCAAGGTCAATGCCGAGAACAAGCTGACCGTGCAGGGTTCCGACCTGGCGGGCGAGCAGGGCGTCTCGCTCAAGGCCAAGGACCAGGAATTCCTGGCGGCCGAGGACGTGAGCGTGACCAGCACCAGCACCACCCGCACCAGCGCGGGCCTGTACATCAGCGGCGGCGCCAGCGCCCAGGCCAATGCATCGGCCGGCGCGAATGGCCAGAACAATATGCTGGGCGGCGCGGCCGGCAGCGGCACGGCGGACGCGTCGGCGTCGGCCGACGCCAAGGCCGGCTACGGCTGGCAGGCCAAGGTGACGAGCGAGAAGTCGACCGAGGGCACGACCACCGCCAAGGTGTCGAGCATTCGCTCCGGTTCGGGCGACATCGAGCGCATCGCCGAGAACAAGATCACGGATGTGGGCACCAACATCGAAGCGGCCGGCGACTTCAGCCAGTCGGCCACGACGATCGAGAGCCGCGCGGCGAAGAACACCACGTTCAGCAGCAGCTCGTCCGAGACCAACACGGCGCGCATCGGCGTGTACGCCCAGGCCAACGCGGAAGCGGGCGCGGAAGGGGCGGGCGCCAATGCCAGCGTGGGCGTGGAAGCCTCGTTCAACCACGACCAGAGCGCCTCGCGCAGCGACAGCAGCGAAGCGGTGGTCTCGACCATCAAGGCGGGCGGCAAGGTGACCAGCAAGTCGACCGAGAAAACGACGTTCGAAGGCACCCAGATCAGCGGCGACGGCGGCGTGGAACTGGAAGCCGGCGAGATCGACTTCAAGGCGGCGCGCAACACCGAGTCGTCCAGCGACAGCAGCCTGTCGGTCAATGCGGCGGCCAACATCGGCATGAACCTGGGTTCCAGCGGCGTGGTCGAAGGCGGCCTGTCGGGCGGTTTTGCCAACGACAAGAGCAGCTCTTCGTCGTCCACCGCGGTGGTGGGCGGCATCCAGTCCGGCGGCAACCTGACCATCAAGACCAAGGGTGACGCCCGCTTCGAAGGCACCGACATCGCGGCGGCCGGCGACGCGGCCGTGAGCGCGGGCGGCAGCCTGACGTTCGATGCGGCGCGCAACGAAAGCAGCTCGTCGAGCGACTCGTCGAATGCCCAGCTGAGCGTGTCGGTCTCGAAGGGCAAGGGCGCGGGCGGCTCGGAACACGGCGCCGGCCTGGAAGCCGAAGGCGGCTTCTCGAAGGAGCGCGAGAGCAGCAGCGAAGCGGTCACCGGGCGCATCGCCTCCGGCGGCAGCCTGACCCTGTCGGCCGGCAAGGACATGAAGTTCGAAGGTACGGCAGTGGAAGGCGGCGGCGACACCAGCATCACGGCGGGCGGCAACGTCGACTTCGCGGCGGCGCGCAACACCAGCAGCAGCGAGTCGACCAGCCTGTCGGTGAGCCTGTCGGCCAGCCAGGGCGGCAGCCACGACGCAGGAACGGGCGAGACTTCGTTCGAGAAGAAGGCCGGCTTTGGCGCCGAATTCGAGTACAGCAAGGAGAAGAGCTCGGAAGCGGTGGCCGGTTCCGTGGCCAGCGGCGGCAAGCTGCAGATCAAGAGCGGTGGCAACACCACGCTGGAAGGCACGGATGTCACGGCCGCCGGCGCAGCCTCGATCGCGGCGGGCGGCAATGTCAACTTCAAGGCGGCGGAAAGCACCTCGGAGTCGGTCAGTGTCGGCGTGTCGGTAGGTGCGGAGGGCGGCAGCTCGAAGAAGACCGGTCCGGCCAAGACGGCCGGCACGGACACCGCCGCAGCTGGTACGGGTGCAGGCGCGGGTGCAGGCACCGGTCCGGCCGCCATGGAAACCGTGGACGAGAAGGAGCGCAGCGGCAGCTTTGGGCTGGACGTGGGCGTGGCCAAGTCGAGCGACAAGAAGGCCGGTTCGATCCAGGCCGGCTCGATCGACATCAGCGCGGGCGGCAATGCCGCGCTGGAGGGCACCAAGCTCAAGTCCGATGGCGACATCGCGCTGGCGGCGAAAGGCGACGTGAGCATCACGACCGCCAAGAGCACCAGCAGCGGCTTTGGCATCTCGGCCGGGGCGGAAGGGTCGAAGAGCAGCAGCTCGGCCGAACCGGATGGCGCCAAGTCCTCGGGCATGGGCGGCGTGGGGCTCGAGTTCGGCAACAATGCCAGCAACGATGGCGCTTCGCTGGATGCGGGCGGGAAGGTGACGATCGCCTCGGGCGGCCGCACCACCCTGGTCAGCACCGAGGTGAAGGGCGCGGAAGGGCAGGAGATCGCGGCGGCGGGCGGCGTGTCGCGCAGCACGGCGCGTGATGTCGATAGCGGCTTTGCGATCAACGCGGCGGTGATGACGGTGCCGAAGTCGGCGCCGGCGGCAGCGCCGGCCGCAGCCCCGGCAGCCCCGGCGGCGGCACCAGCAGCACCGGCAGCGGCCGACAAGCCGGCCGACAAGCCGGCTGACACCGCGGCGGCCGCCAAGCCGCAGGCCACGGCCAAGACGGAAACCGCAGTCGCCAAACCCAAGCCACCCGTGAAGAAGGTGGCGGCCACCAAGCCGAAGACTGCGGCAGCGGCGCCTTCGGCACCGGCGCCGGCGCCGAAAGGCTAAGCCGCGACGGCGGCGCTGGTCCTGCTTTCGAGCAGGGCCAGCGCCTGCTGGCGTGACGACGCGCGCAGCGCCGCACGCAGGTGCGCATCGTTCGAGGTGCGCGCCAGTACCATCCCCCCGACGCACAGCGCCACGATGGCCGGCGCGCGCTGTTCGGCGTCTTCCTCTCCCTCCAGCGCGCGCAGGAACACCTGCGTCAGCCGCCGTATCAAGTCGGTGTAGGCTTCCTGCGCCTTCGTCCCGGCGCGCAGCACGTCGTTCGGCAGCGCGTACAGCGGGCATTGCATGTCCACGTCATGAAATACCTCGTCGCCCAGGTACAGGTTCACCAGCACGCGCGCGACCTCCAGCGGCGCGCTGATCTCGAGCTCGATGACGCGGCGCCGGAACGGATTGACCTCGGCGAAGAACGCCACCGCTTCCGAATACAGCTGGTCCTTGGTGCTGAAGTGGTGATAGAAGCCGCCGCGCGTGAGCCCGGCGCCGGCCATGATCTGGTCGATCGACATCGCGTCGAAGCCGTGCTGGTTGAACAGCTTGCGGGCCGACTCGACGATGCGCGCGCGCGTGGCCGCCTTGTGTTCGCTGGTGTATGGCATGTTGAAGTCCCGGCGTTGTAAAAACCTAAATTATGTCCTTGAACATAAATAGAATACACGTAAGCTGGTCTCTCGTGACGAACCCACCACAGGAGAACACAAGATGACCACCCCCCACCCACTGCCCACCCTCACCGTCTGGGGCGAACTGCCGCGCTTTGCGATCGGCTTTGCGCGCGACATCCGCGTGCGCTGGGCGCTCGAGGAAGCCGGCCGGCCCTACCAGATCCATCGCCTGGGACGCGACGAATGCGACACGCCCGCCTACCGCGCCAAACAGCCCTTCGGCCAGATGCCGGTGTACCAGGATGCGCAGGTGACCCTGTTCGAGTCCGGCGCCATCCTGCACTACATCGCCCAGGATTGCCCGGCCCTGATGCCGGATGACCGCGCGGGCCGGGCCCACACCCTGAGCTGGCTGTTCGCCTCCGTGAATTCGTTCGAGCAGGACCTGATGGGCGTGATCGCCCTCGACCACCAGCCCAAGGATGCCGCCTGGGTGGCCGAGCGCCGGCCCGCGCTGGAAGAAGCGCTGCACAAGCGCCTGGCCAGCGTGGAAGCCTGGCTGCAGGAGCGCGACTACCTGGTGGAGGAACGCTTTACGGTAGCCGACATCCTGCTGGCGTGGGAACTCAAGCTGGTCGATGCCGTCGGCGCGCTGGCGCCGTACCCGCGCCTGTCGGCTTACTACCGCCGCTGCACCGCGCGCCCGGCCTATGCCAAGGCGCTGGCCGATCACGTGGCGGTGTGCCAGCAGGCGGCGGCCTAGTTCAGATACACATTGTCGCGCCGCGCCCGGGCCTGGTGCACGAAGGCCTTGGGCGGCTGGCCGAGCGAACGCACGAAGGCGCGCCGCATGCGCTCCTCGTCGCCAAAACCGGTGGCGACCGCGATGCGGGCGATCGACCCATGGCCATCCTCGATCATCGCGCGCGCCGTTTCCAGGCGCAGCTTTTCGATGGCCTTGGCCGGCGCCATCCCGGTCTGGGCCTGGAACACGCGGCTGAAGTGGCGCGGGCTCCAGTGCACATGGGCCGCCAGCGCTTCCACGCCGATGTCCGCATGCAGGTTCTCGCGCGCGAAGCGCAGCGCGGCGCGGATGCGGTCCGAGTTCGGCTCCAGCTCCGACAGCGTCGAAAACTGCGACTGGCCGCCCGAGCGGCGGTGGTAGATCACCAGCTTGCGCGCCACCGCGCGCGCCACCTCGATGCCCAGATCGGCTTCCACCAGCGCCACCGAGAGGTCCAGGCAGGCCGTCATGCCGGCCGAAGTCCAGATCGGGCCATCCTTGATGTAGATCTTGTCCTCGTCGACCTTGATCTTCGGGTAGCGGCTTTGCAGATGGCGCGCCGCCGCCCAGTGCGTGGTGGCGAAGCGGTCGTCCAGAAGCCCCGTTTCGGCCAGCACGAACGCGCCCGTGCAGGTGGCCGCCGTGCGGCGCGTCACCGGCACCACTTTCTTCAACTGCTCGACCAGCAGCGGGTCGGCCGGCGCCAGTTCGGTGGCCCCGGCCACCACCAGCGTGTCCCAGCCCCCACCGCCGATCGCCTCGGTGTCCACATCGATGCCGAATGAACTCTTCACCGGCCCGCCCGCGTGCGACAGCACGGCGATCTCGTACGGTGCGGCGCCGGTGATGGCGTTGGCCGCCTCGAACACGGTCAGCACCCCCAGGTCGAGGGCCTGGAAGCCGGGAAGACGACGAGTCCGATGCGCGCTGCCATGGGTATGTCCTGAAAAGTGGGATTGATGTCATATGCGCCATTGTAACCAGGTCGCAGAATGGCTGCTGTCAATTCGACATCACACCCACAGGAGAATTTACATGCGCATGACCGACAACACCATCTTCATCACCGGCGGCACCTCGGGCATCGGCCGCGGCCTGGCCGAAGCCTTCCACAAGCTGGGCAACACCGTCATCATCGGCGGGCGTCGCAAGGCGCTGCTGGCCGAGGTGACGGCCGCCAACCCCGGCATGCATTCGATCGAGCTGGACGTGGCCGACCCGGCCAGCATCGCCCGCGTCGCCGCCGAGCTCACGGCGCGCTTCCCCGCGCTGAATGTCCTCATCAACAACGCCGGCATCATGCCCTTCGATGACGCCTCCGGCACCATCGACGATGCGGTGGCTAACTCCATCATCGCCACCAACCTGCTGGGACCGATCCGCCTCACCTCCGCCTTGGTCAAGCACCTGAAGGCCCAGCGTGATGCGGTCATCATCAACAATTCGTCGATCCTGGCCTTCATTCCGCTGGCGCCGACCGCCGTGTACTCGGCCGCCAAGGCGGCGCTGCATTCGTACACGCTGTCGCAGCGCTTCATGCTGCGCGGTACCAGCGTGCAGGTGCGCGAGATCGCGCCGCCCTGGGTGGACACGGACCTGATCTACAAGAGCGGCGATCCGCGCGCCATGCCGCTCGACGCCTTCATCGCCGAGACCATGGCCGGGCTGGCGACCGATGTGGAGGAGGTGGTGGTGGAAGCGGTCAAGCCGCTGCGCGGCAATCCGGGCTGGGGCGAGCATGCGCTGGTCAATGGATTCAACGAGGCGCTGGCCGAGAACCCGATTCCGATGGGCTGAGCGCTTTGGGGACCGAGCTTATTTGTCAATATTGGCTTGAGTTCAATAAGATCCTGATTTTATTGAAAAAAATCCTAAAGAATTGAAAAACTCCGCCGTTACAGGGAACAGGCGTCTTTCGTTCATACTGGATTTCCCTTGTCGTACCTTACTGGAAGCTATCACGCGGGGCTGGTGCTGCTGTCGGTGCTGGTGGCCGTCGTGGCGTCGTTCACGGGGCTGAACCTGGCCGTGCGGGTCGCGCGCACCGACGGGCGCGCGAGCCTGTGCTGGCTGGTCGCCGGCGCCTTTGCCATCGGCTGCGGCATCTGGTCGATGCATTTCATCGGCATGCTGGCCTATAGCCTGCCGATCAGGATGCGCTACGACGCCAGCGTCACGCTGCTTTCCCTGCTCGCGGCCATTGGCGTGGCGGCGGTGGCTCTGCGCGTGATCACCCGGCCCACCGTCAGCCGGCGCCACTTCAGCGCCGCCGGCGGGCTGCTGGGACTCGGCATCTGCGTCATGCACTACATGGGCATGCACGCGCTGCAGGTCACGCCCGGCATCGACTATGACCTGGGCCTGGTGGCGCTTTCCATCGTCATCGCGGCCGGCGCCTCGATGGCGGCCCTGTGGCTGGCGTTCACGCTGCGCGGCGACGACAGCCTGCAGGCCCACCTCAAGAAGGCGGGGGCGGCCACCGTCATGGGCCTGGCCATCGTCGCCATGCATTACACCGGCATGGCCGCGGCACGGTTCGACGCGTCCAGCGTCTGCCTTGCGTCCGGCGGCATGGATGGTGACTGGCTGGCCCTGGTGGTGGGCCTGGGGGCGCTGTCGCTGCTGTCGATCGTGCTGCTGCTCTCGGTGATCGATGCCCGCATGGCCGGACGCACGGCCACGCTGCTGCAGTCGCTCACCAGGGCCAACGACGAACTGCATCACCTGGCCCTGCACGACAGCCTGACCCGCCTGCCCAACCGCACCCTGCTGGAAGACCGCGTGGGACACGCGATCGCGGCGGCGGAACGCTCGGGCCGGCGCTTCGCGCTGCTGTTCCTGGACCTCGACCGCTTCAAGACCTTCAACGATTCGCTCGGCCACCAGTTCGGCGACCGCCTGCTGCAGGCGGTCGCGGGGCGCCTGTCCAGCTGCCTGCGCGGTGAAGACACGGTGGCGCGCCTGGGCGGCGATGAATTCGCGGTGCTGCTCAGCGAAGCGGCTACCCCGGCGATCGCCGCCAGCGTGGCCAAGAAACTGCTGGACGCGCTGGGTGAGCCGGTGCACGTGGACGATCTCCAGCACAGCGTGTCGGCGAGCATCGGCATCAGCATGTATCCGGACGACGGCGCCACCATGCGGGCGCTGATGAGCAACGCGGACAGCGCCGTGTTCCACGCCAAGAAGATGGGGCGCGGTAACCACCAGTTCTTCGCGCCGGAGATGAATGCCGCCGCCGGGGCGCGCCTGAAACTCGAACAGGCGCTGCGCCGCGCGCTCGACCAGAACGAATTCGAGCTGCACTACCAGCCCAAGGTGGACGTGGCCAGCGGCGCGGTGGTCGCCATGGAGGCGCTGGTGCGCTGGCGCAATCCCGAGCGCGGCCTGGTGCCGCCGAATGAATTCATCGGCGTGAGCGAGGAGATCGGCCTGATCATTCCGCTGGGCGCGTGGGTGCTGCGCGAAGCCTGCCGCCAGAACCGCGCCTGGCAGGACGCCGGCTTGCCGGCGCTGCGCGTGGCCGTCAACCTGTCGGCCTACCAGTTCCGCCAGAAGGACTTGCCGGAGTTCGTGGCGGCGGTGCTGGTCGACACCGGCATGGACCCGGCCTGCCTGGAACTGGAGGTCACGGAAAGCGTGGTCATGCATAACCCGGTGGAAGCGGCGCGCATCCTGGAGCGCCTGCACGCGCAGGGCATCCACATTTCGGTGGACGATTTCGGCACCGGCTACTCTAGCCTCAGCTACCTGAAGCAGTTCCGCCTCGACACGCTCAAGATCGACCGTTCGTTCGTGCGCGACATCAGCTCGGACGCGGACGACGCCGCCATCGTGCGCTCGGTGATCGCGCTGGCGCACAGCCTGCGCCTGCAGGTGATCGCCGAAGGCGTGGAAACCCATGCGCAGCTGGACTACCTGCGCGAACTGGGCTGCGACCAGTACCAGGGCTACCTGCGCAGCAAACCGGTGCCGGCCGAGCAGTTCGAAGCCTTGCTGCGCAGCGCACCGCATCCGGTGCCGCGCGCCGCCTGAGCCCGGGAAAGGTCCCAGCCCGCTCTGCGGCGCACTTATAATGCCCGCTCGAACAAGGTGAGCACGCTGAGCGCCCCGAGCCCAGCGTCATACCGGATGTTTTCTGATTGGTTTTCGCCGGCGCAGTGCGTCGGCTACGTGGCATTTGTCCTGGGCGTCAGTTCCTTCCTTCAAAAGGACGACCGCCGTTTCAAGCTCTTCATGGCGGCCGAATGCCTGGCCTACGTGGTGCACTTTTCGCTGCTGGGAAACAGCACCGCCGTGGCCAGTTCCACCATGTCCGTGCTGCGCTCGCTGCTGGCGCTGCGCACCCGTTCGCGCTGGATCGCCTTCGCCATCATCGCCATCAACCTGGCCCTGGGCTGGTCGCTGGCGCACCAGCCCAGCGACTGGCTGCCGCTGGGCGCGTCCTGCCTGGGCACCTATGCGCTGTTCATGCTGCAAGGGGTGCCGATGCGCCTGATGATGCTGGGCGGAACAGGGCTGTGGATCGCCAACAATGTGATCGTCGGCTCGATCGGCGGCACCGCGCTGGAGCTGGTGATCGCGGTGGTGAACATGGTCACGATCGGGCGCATGCTGCGTGAGAACGCCACAAACAACAGCGCAAACAACAACGCCAACCGCTAGGGTTGGCGTCGCTGCCCCGCGAACGGCGGGGACTTACTCGGACTTGTCCAGCTGGGCCTGGATCTGCTCGCGCAGCTGGTGTGCGCTCACGTGGGTGTAGTCCTTGTTCAGTTCAAACTTGATCAGCGGCTTGATGTGCGGATCCATGAACGAACGCAGGGCGCCCAAAAATTGCGGCGACGCGGAAATGACCAGCTGGTCGAAGCGGCCTTCCTGGTGCGCCTGCATCAGGTAGCGCGAAATGTCTTTCGCGAACTGCTCGGCTTCCTGTTCGGCCGGGGTGTGGGCAGGCTGGTACTGCTTGTTGGGTGCGCCCACCTTGCCGTTGTGCGCGAAGCCCACGCCCTGCGTGCCGCCGATGTTGTGGCCGCTGTTGGTGGCGGCCGTCGGGCCGATCTTGTCCGTTTCGGTTTCCAGCGTGCGCAGATGCACGGCGGAATTGACCATGTCCTCGATTTCCTGCAGTGGTTCGGCAGGATCGGACTCCGAGAAGAACCTTGCGCGGCCTGCGTTGGCCGAGACGATCCAGGTTGTTTGCATGCTACCCCCTGTCAGTATGGTGAACGTGAATATGGATCGGCGCTGAAACGCTTGCACGCCGATCATGGCTGAAAATCAGTATAGCCCTGGTTCCAGATCCCCGGCGCACCCTCAGCCAGCCGTGCGCGGCCCGTTCCGTGTTCCAATACGGACGGGCGGGCGAGTGTTCCCGCGCCGCGCGTTTGACAATGTTTTCTCAATTCAAGGAACCCATCATGAGCGATACCTTCAAGGTCGGCGACAAAGTGGAGTGGCATTCGGCGCAGGGCGCGGTGCAGGGGACAATCAAGAAAAAGCTGACTTCGCCGGTGGAGATCAAGGGACACCACGTGGCCGCGTCGGCCGATAATCCGGAATACCTGGTGGTCAGCGACAAGACCGGCGCCGAGGCGGCCCACAAGCCGGACGCATTGAAGAAGCTGTGAGCGCGCGCTGCCAACTGGGTGGTGAATTTCGAAATCCCATGTGGGGAAATTCGTAATATAGCGAGATGAGAAAGCGCGGTAGAGTCGTCGTCTGACCGACGACCCTCGTTCCGATGATGCGCTCCTGTTTCGCCCTGATCCTGACCGGCCTGCTGGCAAGCGCGCCGCTCGCCCACGCCACTCGCTCCACCGCGCCCGTGAACGTCACCGGTGGCGCGATTGCCGGCACCCGTGCCGCAGGGCTGGCCAGCTACCTGGGCGTGCCCTTCGCCGCGCCGCCGGTGGGCTCCTTGCGCTGGCGCGCGCCGCAGCCGGTGCCGCCCTGGCATGGGGTGAAGGCCACGCGTGCGTATGGGCCGGCCTGCGCGCAGACGGCCGCATGGATGACCCATCCGCAAAGCGAAGACTGCCTGTACCTGAACATCTGGGCCCCTGAACGGGCGGCGCGGCTGCCCGTCATCGTCTGGATCCATGGCGGCGGCTTCTATGGCGGCACCGGCGCGCAGCCGCTGTACGACGGCAGCCGCCTGGCGCGCCGCGGCGCCATCGTCGTGACCCTCAACTACCGCCTGGGCGTGTTCGGCTTTTTCGCCCACCCCGAGCTCACCGAAGCATCAGGCGGCGCGCCCGGCAACCAGGGCATCCTCGACCAGATCGCCGCCCTGCGCTGGGTGAAGCAGAACATCGCCCGCTTCGGAGGCGACCCCGCGCGCGTGACCATCATGGGCGAATCGGCCGGCGCCGAATCGGTGACGATGCTGGTGGCATCCAAGCTGGCGAAGGGCTTGTTCCAACGCGCCGTGGCCGAAAGCGGCAACTTCGCCATGCCGCTCGACGCATCGGAGTCGGCGCGCTTCGACCGCGCCTCCGCACAGGCCCACGGGCTGGCGTATGCCCGCGCGCTGGGCGCCGACAGCCTGGCCGAACTGCGCGCGCTGAGCGTGGAGGCGCTGCACAAGGAGGCCTGGTCGCCGCACCCCATCGTCGATGGCGTGGTGCTGCGCGAAGACCTGGCCACCACCTACCGCCAGCGCCGCCACAACGACGTGCCCTTGCTGGTGGGCTGGAACGCGGAGGAGGGCAAGGACCTGGCGCCGGAACTGCTCGGCACGGGCGACTTCAGCGCCGCGTCCCATGCGCAGCGGGTGGCCAAGCTGCTGGGCCATGCGCCATCCGACGCCTTGCTGGCGGCCTACCCAGGCGCCACCGACAGTCAGGCGCGCGTGTCGATCCACCGGCTGACCAATGACTGGTGGGGCTGGCGCATGGTGGCCTGGGCGGGCATGCAGGCGCAGTATGGTCGCGCCAAGCCCTACGTCTATTATTTCGCGCACCGGCCGGCCGAACCGGACACGCCGTGCGGGTATGGCTGCGGCGCCGGTCATGGCGCCGAGATCGCCTACCTGTTCGACAACCTGGACCAGGACAAGCGCGCCTGGAGCGCCGCCGACCGCCAGCTGGCCACGCGCCTGTCCACCACCCTGGTCCGGTTCGCGCGCACCGGCAACCCCAACGCACCCGGCCTGCCCACCTGGCCGGCCTATGACGGCGCGAACGCCACCGTGCTGACCATCGGTGGCGAAGAGGATCCGGCGCTGCGCGCGCTGCCGGACATGACGCTTTTTCCCCAGCTGGCACGCTGAGCAGGAGGCACGTCCAGGGTTCGCGCGAAGCAACAATGGTAGAATTCCCGCCCGTTGCCAATTGCGCAACGATGTTTCGCTTCACTGGACCCCGCCATGTACTGGATTTCACGGCAATTCGAACTGTCCCGCCATGGCGCCGCGCCCAACCTGCGGCCGATGGAAGGCATGCGCGGCTTCGCGGTGTTCCTGGTGTTCCTGGTCCATTACGCCACCCTGGCCGCGCCCTGGGTCGGCAAGGACACGGCCTTCGATCAGGTCCTGCATACGGTCCACACGATCGGCAATGCCGGCGTGGATTTGTTCTTCGTCCTGAGCGGCTACTTGATCTACGGCTCGCTGATCGCGCGCGCGCAGCGCTTCCTGCCTTTCATCCGGCGCCGCATCGCCCGCATCTACCCGGCCTTCTGCGTGGTGTTCGCGCTGTACCTGCTGCTGTCGTTCGCGTATCCGGCCGAAAGCAAGCTGCCCAAGGCCGGCATCGACGCCTGGCTGTACCTGTGCCAGAACTTCCTGCTGCTGCCCGGGGTGCTGCGCATCGAACCGATGATCACCGCCGCCTGGTCGCTCAGCTACGAGATGCTGTACTACCTGGTGATCCCCGTCGTGATCGCGATGCTGCGCCTGCGCGCGCGCAGCCGCGCCTTCCGGGTGGCGTTCTTTTGCGCCAGCGCCGTGGGCCTGGCGGCGTACTGCGCCCTGTACGACGGCCACGTGCGCTTCCTGATGTTCATCGCCGGCAGCCTGCTGTACGAAGCCTTGCAGGACCGCTCCATTGCCGTGCCCCGCAGCCCGTTCACGCTGCTGGCGCTGGTCGGCGGCCTGGTGGCCACCACCTTGCCGTATGCCGGCAGCGCCGCCACCGTCAGCAAGCAATTGCTGCTGTGCTGGAGCTTCGGCATCGTCTGCTACGCGTGCTTTCGCCAGCCGGATAACGCGGTGGCGCGCGCGTTTTCGCACACGGGCCTGCGCTGGCTGGGCAACATGAGCTATTCCTACTACCTGCTGCATGGCCTGACCCTCAAGGCCGGCTTCAAGGTGCTGTTCGCGGTCATCCCGCACGTCCAGCACGAGGTGCTGGCGGTGCTGGCGACCTTGCCGCTGATGTTCGCTTTTACGCTTGCCACCTCGGCCGTCCTGTTCATCTTCGTGGAAAAGCCACTGTCTCTGGCCGTGCCGGTCCCTGGCCATGTCCCTGCGGCCGCTCCCCTGGCCAGCACCGTCCAGGCATCCTG
>JBKHWY010000005.1:0-23808 GCA_046566285.1 Gammaproteobacteria bacterium
ACCTCGATACTGGCCGCGTGCAGGCGCTCGACCTGGGCGCGCTTCAAGATGTCGAAGGTGAAGCTGGCCACAGCCGGGCGCACCTCCACCAGCGCGTCAAGCTGGGCGCCGAAGTCTTCACACCATTTGGCCGGCATCGGCAAGCTGTCCGTGCCCAGGCGGTCCAGCACGGGCCGCAGCCAGGCACAAGCCGCGTCCACCTGTTCCGTGGAAGGCTGGGGCGTGTCCTGCACAAATAGATTGATCAGGAAAGGACGGTCCGTCAGCGCCCTGATCTCGGCCGCCTGCGCCCGGATTTTCTCAGGTGACAACAAGGAACCCGCCATCGAGCCCAGTCCACCGCCCTGCGCCACCCCGGCAATCAGCGCACTCGTGCACGCACCTCCGGCCATCGGCCCTTGCACGATGGGAAGTCGTAACTGTTCCAATACCCGCATGCTTGTCTCCTAGTGTGAGCTGTGGATAAGGCCTTGAATATCCACAGGTACCGTTTGTGGAAAAACGCGTCTTTTTCCACAAGCGAATTTTTGTCCAGATTTAGCCCCAGTTGCATACAGCCCAAGCCACCGTTTTATACTGCCCGCAACTGTTTGATTTTCCGTGCGTAAACCGGCTTATCCACAGAAGCGGGCACCTGTTAACAACTACTACTAGCTTTATATTCTTATCTTTCTAGGTTAACTGCAAAGACCGGAAAACCAACCCCCGCCGCCGGGTGCCGCCGGCCCGGTCCTGAAGACCGGTTTTCAAAAAAACAAAAAACGTCGAGACGCCAACCATCGAACGCTGACCCCATCTGCAGGTTCTGCGAACCCGTCTGTGGATAAGCCGCTGGATATCCACAGCATCAGTTGTGCAGAAGCCGACTTTTTTTCCACGGCTCCAGAATTGTTCAGGACTCATCCTGCACAGATACAATGCTTGTTCATCAGCTTGTGTTTCCGGTAAACCGTTGAGCCTGTGGAGTAAACCGGACTTATCCACAGCAAATCAGGCCGTTTACTATCACTACTATTTTTTATATACATCTTTAAATAAAACCTTAACCCGGAAAAGCCGCGGCAAAAACCCCGCCGCAGGCTCCTCAGCACCCCATCGCCACCATGAAAAACCAGAAAGCCATGCGTCTTGGGATCATCAGCGCACTGCAGGAAGAACAGCAGGGCCTCGTAGAGGCCATGCACGGGCCCACCACGCTCATCCATGGCATGCGCGACTACACCCTCGGACGACTCGCTGGAATCGACGTGGTGTGCGTTCTATCGCGAATTGGGAAGGTTGCAGCAGCCACCACGGTCACCATGCTTGTGGAGAAGTTCGGAGTTACCCACATCGTGTTTACCGGCGTGGCCGGTGCTGCCGACCATTGCGTCCACGTGGGCGACATCGTGGTGGCCGAATCCCTGGTCCAGTACGACATGGATGCGAGCCCCTTGTTCCCGCGCTTCGAAGTGCCGTTGACGGGTATCTCGCATTTCCTCAGCGACGTGCACCTGACGGAACGGCTGGCCGCAGTGGCCGGCAATTTTCTGGAACTGGGCTTGACGCACGCGATTCCCGCCGAGGAACGCGACGCATTCCGGCTGCACCGGCCCAGGCTGCATCGCGGCTTGATTGCCAGCGGCGATCGTTTCGTGGCGAGTAAAACCCAGCTGGAGACCATCCAGGCGGCGCTGCCGGGTGTGCTGGCGGTGGAAATGGAAGGGGCGGCGGTGGCCCAGGTGTGTTTCGAGCTGGGCGTGCCGTTCACGGTGGTGCGTGCAATTTCGGACAACGCCAATGACAACGCCGCGACGGATTTCCTGCGGTTCGTGAAATCCGTCGCGGCGCAGTATGCGTTCCACATCGTGCGGCGCCTGTGCGCAGAATTGCGCAGCGAGCTGCCGGAGTAGCTCAGAGTATCAATTTGTCCGGCGCCGTGTATTCATAGCCCAGGCCTTGCGCCACCGCCGCGTACGTCACCTTGCCCTTGCAGACGTTCAAGCCGTTCTTCAAGTGCGGATCGTCGCGCAGGGCCGCTTGCCAGCCCTTGCCCGCCAGCGCGATCGCGTGGCCGATGGTGGCATTGTTCAGTGCGAAGGTGGACGTGCGCGCCACCGCGCCGGGCATGTTGGCCACGCAGTAGTGAATCACGCCATCGACCACGAAGGTCGGGTCGGCGTGGGTGGTCGGGTGCGAGGTTTCGAAGCAGCCGCCCTGGTCGATGGCCACGTCCACCACCACTGCGCCCTGCTTCATCTGGGAAATCATGGCACGTGTCACCAGCTTCGGCGCGGCCGCGCCCGGCACCAGCACGCCCCCCACCACCAGGTCAGCCGACAGCACCGCTTCCTCCAGCGCATGGGCGGTAGAGTATTGCGTACTGATGCGATTGCCGTACACCAGGTCCAGCTGGCGCAGGCGGTCGATGTTCTTGTCCAGTACCGTCACCCGGGCGCCCGCGCCCACCGCCATCTGCAGGGCATTGGTGCCCACCACGCCGGCGCCGATGATGACCACGTGGCCGGCCGCCACGCCCGGCACGCCGCCCAGCAGCAATCCCATGCCGCCCTTGGATTTTTCCAGGTGCGCAGCGCCTGCCTGCACGGCCATGCGCCCGGCCACTTCACTCATCGGCGCCAGCAGGGGCAAGCCGCCTCCGGGGCCCGTGATGGTTTCGTAGGCAATGCAGACGGCGCCGGATTTCACCAGCGCGGCGGTTTGCTCGGGATCCGGCGCCAGGTGCAGGTAGGTGTAGAGAATCTGGCCGTCGCGCAGCATCGCGCATTCGGTCGGCTGCGGTTCCTTGACCTTGACGATCATGTCGGCGCGGGCAAACACGTCCTTTGCCGTGTCGGCCAGGGTGGCGCCGGCCGCCACATACTGCTCGTCAATCAGGCCGATGGCCGCGCCCGCCTGTTTTTCCACCAGCACCTGATGGCCGCGCGCGGTGAGTTCGCGCACGCTGGGGGGTGTCAGCCCCACCCGGTACTCGTGGTTCTTGATTTCCTTTGGTACGCCGATGAGCATGTCATCCTCCGTTGGTGTTGAGGTCTTTCAATGTTGAAGTCATTCAAAAAGCGTTCATGATCACAGCCCCAGCGTCATCAGGCTTGCGTTACCGCCAGCGGCGGTCGTGTTGACGCACAGCGCGCGCTCGGCCACCAGACGCCACAGGGCAATGTCCTGTTCCGGCAGCGTATCGATCACGCTCACCACCGGGCCGGGACGGGCCGCCAGCACGGGCCGCAGCGCATGGCTGAGACTGGATTCAACCAGCGCGAGCTGGAACGGCGCGGCGCAGGCATCGACGCTGTCGACGATCTGCATCTGCTGGCGCACCAGCGCCGGCAGGCTGGATGGCACCAGGTGGTCGTCGCGCGCCAGCACGATGGCGCGGTTGCCGGTCGCCAGCACGGCGGCCAGCTGGTTGAGCAGGGCAGCCACGGACTGGCAAGCGCACAGGACGGTGCCGCGCGCCTCGAAACGCAGGGTATTGCGTTCTCCAGTCGGGCCGGGCAGGACCAGTTCGGTACCGAACAGACTGTTGTGCAAGTATTTGTCGGCCAGCAGGGCAAGCGGCGCATGCCCGTGCGCACGGGCCCAGCCCAGCAGGGCGTCCAGCGCCGGCGTGGCCTGGCGTGCATGCGCCGCCAGGGCCGCGACGGCCGCGGCGCCCCGTTGCAACCGGTGCAGGTAGAGCGGGCCGCCCGCCTTCGGGCCGGTGCCGGACAAGCCTTCCCCGCCGAACGGCTGCACGCCCACGACGGCGCCGACGATATTCCGGTTCACGTAGATATTGCCCGCGTGCGCATGGCGGGCCACGTAGTCGATGGTTTCATCGATGCGCGAATGCACGCCCAGCGTCAGGCCGTATCCGGTGGCATTGATGGCCTCGACCAGCTCGGGCAGCCCGGCACGGCGGTAGCGGATCACGTGCAGCACCGGCCCGAACACTTCGCGGGTGAGCTCGGACAGGTGACGAATTTCCAGCAAGGTGGGAGGCACGAAGGTGCCTTCCCGGGCCAGCTCGGCCGCGATCGGCACGGCAAACGCCTGGCGCGCATTGGCGCGCGTCTGTTCGATATGGCCGAGCAGGTTCTGCTGCGCTTCGGCGTCGATGACGGGACCGATATCGGTGGCCAGGCGGTCGGGCATGCCCACGCGCAATTCGCGCATGGCTTCCTTCAGCATCGTGATGGTCTTGTCGGCGATTTCCTCCTGCAGGCACAGGACCCGCAAGGCCGAGCAGCGCTGGCCGGCGCTGTCGAACGCCGACTGCATCACGTCCTGCACCACCTGTTCCGGCAAGGAAGACGAATCGACGATCAGCGCGTTCTGTCCGCCCGTCTCGGCAATCAGGGGCAGCTCGCAGCGCTCGGCCATGGAGCGGCCGGCCAGGGTGCGGTTGATCAGCTGCGCCACTTCGCCCGACCCGGTGAAGATCACACCCTTCACGCGCGTGTCACCAACCAGGGCGGCGCCCACGGTGTCGCCCCGGCCCGGCAGCCATTGCAGGGCCGGCAGCGGCACGCCCGCCGCGTGGAACAATTGGACGGCGCGCCAGGCGATCAGCGGGGTCTGCTCGGCCGGCTTTGCCAGCACCACGTTGCCGGCAGCCAGCGCGGCCGCCACCTGTCCGGTGAAGATCGCCAGCGGAAAGTTCCATGGGCTGATGCAGGTGACGGGGCCCAGGGCCAGATGCGCGGGCGCGCTGCGCACCTGGGCGGCGTAGTAGCGCAGGAAATCCACCGCTTCGCGCACTTCGGCCACCGCGTTCGGCAGCGATTTGCCGGCTTCACGGACCGCCAGGCCGACAAGTTCATCGCGCGCCTGCTCGAACAGCTCGGCGGTGCGTACCAGCAGCTCGGCCCGGCTGGCGGGCGGCGTGGCTTGCCACTCCAGCGCATGGCGCTGGGCCGTGTTCAGCGCCGCATTCACATCCGCCACGCTGGCCTCCACCACGTGGCCGACGATATCCTGGTGCCGGGCCGGGTTGCGAATCGCCACGGCCTCGCCTTCCCCGCCTGGCGCGGCCAGCAGCGCTCTTGCGTGGTAACCGCGCGGCAGGCTCAGCGCCGCGGCCAGGGCGCGCAGCGCCGATTCATCCGAGAAGTCGAGCCCGGCCGAATTGACGCGCTCCTTGCCGTACAGCTGGCGCGGCAGGGGAATCGACGGATGGGGCTGGCCTTCGGTGTGGCGCGCCGTCTCGAACGGGTCGGCGATCAGGCTGTCGATGGGGATGGCATCGTCGACGATCTGGTTCACGAACGAGGTGTTGGCGCCGTTTTCCAGCAGGCGCCGCACCAGGTAGGCCAGCAGGGTTTCGTGCGGGCCGACGGGCGCGTAGATCCGGCACGGGCGGTCCAGCTTGTCGGGCCCGACCACCTGGTCGTACAGGGTTTCGCCCATGCCGTGCAGGCACTGGAATTCATAGTCGCTGACCTGCTGCGCCTCGGCCCAGCTGTAAATCACCGCCAGCGTGTGGGCGTTGTGGGTGGCAAATTGCGGGTACAGCACATCGGTCAAGCCCAGCAGCTTGCGCGCGCAGGTGAGATACGATACGTCCGTGTGCACCTTGCGCGTGAACACGGGATAGTCGGGCATGCCATCGACCTGGGCGCGCTTGATTTCCGCGTCCCAATAGGCGCCTTTCACCAGCCGCACCATGAAATGGCGGCGGCTGCGCCGGGCCAGGTCGGCCAGGTAATCGATCACGAAGGGGCAGCGCTTCTGGTAGGCCTGGACCACAAAGCCGATGCCTTCGAACCCCTCCAGTTCGGCGTCGAACGCGAGCGCTTCCATCAGGTCCAGCGACAGTTCCAGCCGGTCCGCTTCTTCCGCATCGATATTGATGCCGATGTCGTAGCGCTTGGCCAGCAGCACCAGTTGGCGCAGGCGCGGCAGCAGTTCGGTCATGACGCGCTGGCGCTGGGCCCGGCTGTAGCGCGGGTGCAGGGCCGACAGCTTGACGGAAATGCCCGGCCCGTTGCGGATGCCGCGCCCGCCGGACGCCCGCCCGATCGCGTGGATGGCCTGTTCGTAGGCGGCCAGGTAGCGCTCGGCGTCCACCTGCGTGAGCGCCGCTTCGCCCAGCATGTCGTAGGAATAGCGGTAGCCGCGCGCTTCCTTGTCGCGGCTGTTGCGCAGCGCTTCCTCGATGGTCTGGCCGGTGACGAACTGATTGCCCAGCATGCGCATGGCCAGGTCCACGCCCTTGCGGATCAGCGGCTCGCCTCCCTTGCTGATCAGGCGCGTGAGCGCGGCGCCCAGGCCCTGCTCACTGCTGCTGGCCACCAGCCGCCCGGTGATGAGCAGGCCCCAGGTGGCGGCGTTGACGAACATCGAGGGTGATTCGCCCAGGTGGCGGCGCCAGTCGCCGCGGCTGATCTTGTCGGCAATGAGGCGGTCGGCCGTTTCGCTGTCGGGGATGCGCAACAGCGCCTCTGCCAGGCACATCAGCGCCACGCCTTCTTCGGACGACAGGGAAAATTCGTGCATCAGCGCATCCACTCCGGATGCGCGGCTGCGCCGTTCGCGCACGGCGGTGACGAGCCGCGCAGCCAGCCCGCGCGCCTGAGGCAGCGCCGTCGCCCCTTGCGCCAGCAAGGCCTGGACGGCCTCCGGTTCGCTGCGCCGGTAGGCCGCCGTGATGGCGGCGCGCAGCGGCGACGGGGCCGGCAGGATTTCCGCCAGCAAGGCGGCGAAGGGCGCGGTGGGACAAATGGGCTGGGGGCCCGGTACAACGGTCATCGATCTCTCCTGCAGGGGCAGGCGGCCGGCGGGCCGCGCAGGATTCGATTGTAGGGTGGATTCTTAAGGATTAATTCTGGTATTGCAGAGGACTAGCCATAGATAGTTTTTAGTGAGACAATTTCACCAAATAATATTAATGCTGGAGGCGGAGTACCATGCTGGACAAGATTAGCAAGAAGATTCTCTCTGAACTGCAGAGCGACGGGCGCATTAGTAACGTCGAGCTCGCCGCGCGCGTGAATCTGTCGCCCGCGGCGTGCCTGGAGCGCGTCCGCAAATTGCATGAGTCCGGCTACATCATGGGCTACACCGCCCAGCTTAACCCCCAATTGCTGGATGTGTCACTACTGGTGTTCATCGAAGTGGTCCTGGACCGCACCACCCCCGAAGTCTTCGATGCGTTCAAGAACAGCGTCCAGCTCATCCCGGAAGTGCTGGAATGCCATATGGTGGCGGGGGGCTTCGATTACCTCGTCAAGGCGCGCGTGAAGGACATGGCGGCCTATCGCGAATTTTTGGGCAAGACTCTGCTGCAAAAAGGCGTGCGCGAAACGCACACTTATGCCGTGATGGAAGAAGTCAAGAATACGACCAAACTGCCGATCAAATAAGCGCAGTCCGGGCCGCGAAGGCGGCCTCAGCGGCTACTCGACAACTCAATAGGTATTCGGCGGACGCTGGGACGCGGTATTCATCCCTTCCAAGTGATTGCGCAGCCACTTGTGGGTGGGGCTGCGTGCATCGCGTTCGTGCCACAGCATGTCCAGGTGCACCGGCGGCAAGGTGAACGGCAATTCCTTCCATACCAGCGCGTCCGTCATGCCGGTGGAGGCGATCAGGTGGCGCGGCAAGACCGTCACCAGATCCGAATTGGCGACCACCCGGCCAGCCGTGAAGAACTGGTTCACGGTCAGGAGAATGCGGCGCTCGCGCCCGATCTGGGCCAGCGCTTCGTCCACCAGGCCGTGGGCGCGGCCGGAAAAGCTCACCAGCAAATGGTTGGCGGCGCAGTAATTGTCGAGATTGAGTTCCTGGTCCGCCAGCGGGTGCTGCTTGCGCATCACGCACACATAGTGGCCCGAGTACAGGCGCTCGTGGCGGATGGGTGAGCTGGTTTCCAGGGTCAGCTGGGCTGCCACGCCGGGGAAGAAGCCGACCGCGAGGTCGATGTCGCCGCGCAGCAGCATCGGGCGCGGTTCGCGCGTGGTCAGGGGGACCATGCGCACGTTCACGCCCGGGGCCTCGCTCTCGATCGAGCGCATCAGTGAAGGCAGGAAGAACGCGGCCGTGGCATCGGCCATGGCCATCCGGAAGGTGGCCTGGGCCTTGGAGACGTCGAAGGTTTCCGGCGTCACGGCCGCCTCCAGCCCGGCCAGGGCGGAGCGCACGGCCGGCCACAACTGCTCGGCGCGCGGGGTCGGCTTGACGCCATACGCCGTGCGGATCAGCAGTTCGTCATTCAGGCTTTCTCGCAGGCGCTTGATGGCGTTGGACACGGCCGGCTGGGTCATCGCCAGGTGTCCGGCGGCGCGCGTCAGGTTCTGCTCGGTCATGACCGCGTCGAAAACGCGCAACAGGTTCAGGTCGAGGGTGAGAAAGCTCATGGGACTTGCGATATCGAAATAGTGGCGGTAGCTCATCATACCGCATCGCATTCACAAATGATATGAATGCTATCGAATATCGAAGTGGGGTTTATATGTTGCGCCGCACTATCCCACCCCACCCACGGCCTAGCGGGTCTCGCCCAGAAGGCGCGGTTTGAGTCCCGTATCCACCGGATTATTGCCCAGCCAGATGCGCAGCATGGCGTTGTAATAGGCGATGTCGGGGAACACCTCCCCGATGCGGCGGCCGTTCAGGCTGTACACGCTGCCCGTGCCGGGAATCCAGTCCAGGTTCAGCACATCGCCCTTCTTCAAGCCGTCGAGCGAGGCGAACAGTTGTCCGGCAATGGCCAGCTGTTGCGCAATCTTGGCCTTTTCCTGGTCGTTGATGTTGTCGTTCAAGCCTTTCATGTAGGCCGTGCCGAAGTCTTCCGACGAAATATTGCGCAGCATGACGATGGCCACCCGGCGCGGGCCCTCCTGTTTCAGCACGTCGGGCACGGTGGTGGCTTTTTCCGGCAGGTACAGCCCCGCCGTGTAGAGCTTGACGACGAACTTCTTGCGCAGGCCGGCGCCGTTGAGCTTGAGGTCCTTGCCGGCGACCTTGATGGTCTCGTCGTAACGGATGCCGGACACCTCGACCGCCAGCGCGGACAGGCTCATCGATCATGCCAGCAGCGCGCCCCCCAGCAAGGTGAACAGGGATTTGGTTTTCACGGTGGCTCTCCAGGTAAGTCGGTATCGGTACGGTACAGGGTACAGAATAGATCAATCGGGCACGCGGCCTAGCGCGTCTCGCCCAGCAGGCGCGGTTTCAGGTCGGCATCGACCGGATGCTCGCCCAGCCAGATGCGCAGCATGGCGTTGAAGTAGGCCAGGTCGGCAAATTCGCCGATGCGCTTGCCGTTCAGGGTATAGACGCTGCCGGTGCCGGGAATCCAGTCCAGGTTCAGCACGTCCCCCTTTTTCATGCCCGTGGTCGACCACGACATTTGCCCGGCGGCGCCCAATTGGGGGGCGAAACGGGCTTTCTCGCGATCGTCGACGTTTTCATTGAGGGCCTTCATGTAGGCCAGGCCGAAGTCGTCCGACGACACGTCGCGCAGCATCACCAGCGACATCCGACGCGGACCGTCCTGCTTGTACACGTCGGCGGCGCTGTGCGCCTTCTCCGGCAGGTACAGTCCGGCCGCATAGACCTTGACCACGAACTTCTTGCGCACGCCCACGCCGTTGAGCTTGAGTTCCTTGCCAGCCACCTTGGTGGTGTCGTCAAAATGCACACCGGCCACTTCGGCGGCGGATGCGGACAGGCTCAGCGAGCAGGCCAGCAGCGCGCCTCCAAGTAATTTGCTCAGGGAATGGGTCGTGATCATTGGGAAGTCCAGAAAAATAGGGAGGGATGAGGCTTCAACGTTTTCGCCGGCGCGACCGTTGACCCGGCCTGCCAGCGGGGGGTGCCTAGACCTTGGCGGCGGTCAGGCGCTCGTACTTGGCCTGCAATTCTTCCTTGCTTTCGCGCCAGGCGGGATTGAAGGGAATGCAGCTGACCGGGCAGACTTGCTGGCACTGGGGCTCATCGAAATGGCCGACACACTCGGTGCACTTGTTGGGATCGATCTCGTAGATCTCGACGCCCATGAAAATTGCCTCGTTCGGGCACTCGGGCTCGCACACGTCGCAATTGATACAGTCGTCGGTAATGATTAAGGCCATGATGCGGGGGTGCCCGGCGCCCGCGACGGGCGCCGGGTGCAGATAACTTAGGGTTTGGCGGCGGCCAGGGCGGCAATCTTGTTTTGCAGCCAGCGATCCACCGAGGGGAACACGAACTTGGACACATCGCCGCCCAGCATGGCGATTTCGCGCACGATGGTGCCGGAGATGAACTGGTACTGGTCGGACGGTGTCAGGAACAGCGTTTCGACGTCGGACAGCAGATAGCGGTTCATGCCGGCCATCTGGAACTCGTATTCGAAATCGGATACGGCGCGCAGGCCGCGCACGATCACGCGCGCATCGTGCTGGCGCACCAAATCCTTCAGCAGGCCGGAAAATCTCTCCACCTGCACATTCGGATAATGCCCCAGCACTTCGTTGGCGATTTCCAGGCGCTCATCCAGGGAGAAAAACGGGCGCTTGGCTTTGCTGTCGGCCACGCCCACGATCAGCCTGTCGAACAGGCCGGAGGCGCGGCGCACCAAATCTTCGTGTCCGCGCGTGAGCGGATCGAAGGTTCCCGGATAAACAGCTACAACCATTACGGCTCCCTGGAAATACTGGACAATGACTTCATGCGGAACGCGCATTATGCCTGAAAATTGAGCGCCGCCCGAGGCAAGCCTCCGTCTAGCAGTTGCAAAACAAGCGAAACTGATGTTTATTCGCCAATTTCACCCAGTCGCAGCAGGGCAAAGTGCACCATTCCCGCTTTATCCTGGCGTACCACTTCCCAACCATCCAGCCATGCGGGCACCCCGTCCGCCTCCTCGAACGGCAAGGGCGCAGCCGCTTCGGCGTAGACCAGGGCGCCTGGCGCCAGCAATCCTTTGCAGGCCGGAAGCGAGCGCGACAGGAAGTCCTGGTTGTAGGGGGGATCGAGGAAGACCAGGTCGAAGCGCGCTCCGCGCCCGGCCAGAGCCTGGGCGGCGGCGATGGCGTCGCCGCGCTGCAACACGACATTGTCCGCCTTGAGCTTGGCGCGGATGGATTCCAGCTGGCGCATGACCTGGGCATTCGCGTCCACCATCACCACTTCCTGCGCCCCGCGGCTGGCCGCCTCGAAGCCCAGCGCGCCGCTGCCGGCAAACAGATCCAGGCAACGGGCTTGGGCCCAGTCGCCATCGCGCAAGTGATTGATCCAGTTGAACAGCGTCTCGCGCACCCGGTCGGGCGTGGGGCGCAGGCCGAGCGCATCCAGCACCGGCAGCGGGGTGCGCTTCCAGGCGCCACCGATGATGCGCACCTGCTGGGGCGGCGGGGCGCGGTGCACGGGCACCTTGGCCGGCTTGCTGGATTTGGGGGAGGAGCGGGGCATATATCACCGGGGCAATAAGGGCGGCAACTATAGCATGCCACCCTTCCAGGTCACCGCAGCCCCTGGCTCAGCGCAAGGCTCAGCGCGAGGCTCAGCGCAAAGTTCAGCGCTTATCGGCGGCCAGCGTATTGAAGTCGTCAATCCAGCCCTGCATGCGTTTTTGCGCATGGGCTTTCTGGGCCGGGGTGGCGATTTTCACCGCCGTCAGGATCATGTTGATGGTGCCGTCGATCTGGCCATCGTAGAACGCTTTGCGTTCCGGACTGTCAAAGCGGGAGAAGATGTCGCGGATCAGGCCATGCAGCACGGTCATGGTGGCGTCCTTGCCGAGCTTTTCCTGCTGAATCTTGCGCAGCACGGCAATAATGCGGCGCTGGCGCAGGATGCGTTCCTCCAGCCACATCTCGTTGTTGAGCGGACGCGCATCCGAGGCCTTGCGCAGCACGGCTTCCTGGTCCCGGCTGAAGCTGCCGAACCACAGGTTGAATTGCTCCATGGTTTTTTCAAAGCGCTGTTTCTGGCGGCTTTCCAGGTCGCCGCGCAGGAATTTTTTACGGTACTTCTCGTTATTGTCAGCGAACTTCTTTTCCATCTGGGCGATTTGGTCCGGCTTCATCGAGCGCGCCAGGTCCACCAGTTCCGGCAGGGCCTTGAAGGCCAGCAATTCGCTGCGCGCGCGGATATCGCGGAAGTCGGCCGCCAGGTCGGCCTGGGTGGGGTTGCCGGCCAGCTGGCGCTGGGCCGTGGCCAGCAGCTGGGCATAGTCGCGCAGCTGGGTCTGGCGGTGCCAGCGGAACAGGTCTTCGATGTCTTTCTTGACCCAGCGCGATTGTTCGGAATCCAGGTCCACATAGCCGTCCAGCCACCAGTAGGCCAGCGTGTCGCCATTGTTATAGGTCAGCTTGATGGCGCTGCAGGCGGCCAGCGTCAAGGCCAGGGCCACGGCGCACAACACGTGGAAGGTCCGGGAAATCGGAACGCGCGTGTTAAACTTTTCCATAGTTACAACTCTTTCTGTCAACTTTGGGTTCAACCTTCTTCAACTTTTTCTGAAACCGCATATGAACGTAGTCATTCTCGCCGCCGGCATGGGCAAACGCATGCAGTCCGCCCTGCCCAAGGTGCTGCACCCCCTGGCCGGCAAGCCGCTGCTCGGGCACGTGATCGACACCGCCCGCACCCTTTCGCCCAGCAAATTATGCGTGATTTACGGTCACGGGGGCGCAGCGGTGCCGGAGATGGTCGCGCAGCAAAATACCGGCGAGCACGCTCAGATCGATACCGCATTGCAGCAGCCCCAGCTGGGAACCGGCCATGCCGTCATGCAGGCCGTGCCGCAGCTCGATGAAGCCGCCCCCACCCTGATCCTGTACGGCGACGTGCCGCTGACCACCAGCGCCTCGCTCAAGCGCCTGGCCGAAGCGGCCGGCAACGACAAGTTGGCCATCCTGACGGTGGAAACCCCGAATCCCTTCGGCCTGGGCCGCATCATCCGCGACGGCGCCAGCGGCAACATCGTACGCATCGTGGAAGAAAAGGATGCCAGCGAGAGCGAGCGCGCCATCCGCGAAATCAACAGCGGCATCGTGGTCGCGCCCACGCGCCACCTGAAGAGATGGCTGTCCAGCCTGTCGAACAACAATGCCCAGGGCGAGTATTACCTGACCGACATCGTGGCCCAGGCCGTCGCCGATGGCGTGGCGGTGGTGTCGGCCCAGCCTTCGGCCGAGTGGGAAGTAGCCGGCGTCAACAGCAAGGTGCAGCTGGCCGAACTGGAACGCCGCCACCAGCTCAACATCGCCAACGCCCTACTGGAAAAAGGCGTGACCGTCATGGACCCGGCGCGCATCGACGTGCGTGGCGAACTCATCTGCGGGCGCGACGTGGTCATCGACGTCGGTTGCGTGTTCGAAGGCAAGGTGGAATTGGCCGATGGCGTCAGCGTGGGCGCCCACAGCGTGCTGGTCGATGCCAGGATCGGCGCCGGCGCCAGTATCAAGCCCTTCTGCCATATCGAGCAGGCCGTGGTGGGTGAACAATCGCAGATCAGCCCGTACGCGCGCCTGCGTCCGGGCACCGAACTGGGCCAGGACGTTCACGTCGGCAATTTCGTGGAAATCAAGAACAGCCAGGTGGCCGCGCACAGCAAGGCCAACCACCTGGCCTACGTGGGCGACGCCACCGTCGGCTCGCGCGTGAACATCGGCGCCGGCACCATCACCTGCAACTACGACGGCGCCAACAAGTTCCGCACCGTGATCGAAGACGACGCCTTCATCGGCAGCGACAGCCAGCTGATCGCCCCGGTGACGGTGGGCAAAGGCGCCACCCTGGGCGCCGGCACCACGCTGTCGAAGGATGCGCCGGCCGGCAAGCTGACCATCTCGCGCGCGAAGCAATTGACCATCGAGAACTGGGTGCGTCCGGTCAAGGTCAAGAAGTAAACGACAGTCAAGAAGTAAACGACAGCGGCTTGCTTCAGCCGGACAGGGCGGGCGCGATCGGCGCCCGTGCTGCCTTCAGCGCCGGCACCAACGCGGCCATCAGCGCCACCGCCAGCACCACGCCGATGGCCATCAGCGTGCGCTCGGCGTCCAGTTCGACCAGGGCCGGCTGGTTGAGCGGCCCCAGCCCTGGTCCGGACGCCGGCAGCGCGATCCGGTTGACAATCCACGCCACCAGCGCGCTGCTGACCAGGCTCAGCACCACCGCCAGCAGCGCCGTCCACAGCGCCTGCGCCACCAGCATCAGGAACACCCCGCCGCTGCCCATGCCGCAGGCCCGCAAGGTGGCCAGCTCGCGGCGCCGCACCAGCGCATCGATCGACAAGGTGCTGGCCACCGTGGCCGCCACCACCGTCAGCACCATTCCCACCATGCTCTCGAACGCCAGGTCGGACACGCCCTGCTCGTTGCGCCAGGCGTCGGCCTGCTCCTGCCAGGTGCTCACGTCCACCAGGATGCCGGCATCGCGCAGCGCCCTGCCCAGCTCGGCGCGCAGGCGCGGCATCTCGTCGGGATGGTGCAGGTACACCACCACCTGGCGCACGCTGTCGTCCTGCAGCCCGGTTTCGAGGATGGCCACCGCCACGCCACGGTTGGCCTCGATGATGCGGCGCGCCCGTTCGGCCTGCTCGAGCGTGAATTCCGGCCGCTCCAGTTCATCGAACATGCGCCGCATCACCGACAGGTGGCCCAGCCGTTCGCCGATCACGGCCTGCTGCTCGATGCGGGCGCGCGTGCTGCTCAAATGCCCGGCGAACAGATCCAGCACGCACAGGCTGGCGCCGATCAGCAGCACCGCCAGCACCCAGCGGCCGCGCTGCAGGAACAGGGTGCGCAGGGCCAGCCGCACTGGCATGACGGCCCCATTCATAGCTGGACCCGCACCGGCATGCGGGCGCCGTCGGCCGCGCTGCGCACCAGGCGCCCTTCCGACAATTGCAGCGTACGCGTCACCCGGCTGAGCTGGCGCTGGTCGCGCGTGGTGATCAAGAACGCCGTGCCGGCCTCGCGCTGCTCGCGCGCCCACACGTCCAGGATCATGCGCTGGCAGCCCGAGTCCTGGCGCGTCAGCGGCTCGTCGGCCAGCACCAGGCGCGGCCGCGGCAGCAGCGCACGCGCGATCGCCACCCGCTGGCGCGCGCTGGCGTCGAGGCGTGTCGGGTATTCGCCCACCTGGCCGCCCAGGCCCAGCAAGGTCAACAGTTCATCGGCGCGCGCGTGCGCCGCCTGCAGTTGCGCGCGATCCAGGCGCTGGCGCAGCAACAGCGGCAACAGCACGTTTTCGCGCGCCGTCATCACGGGGATCAGGCTGAATTCCTGGAACACGTAACCGATCAGCTCGGTGCGCAGGGCCGCGCGGCCGTGTTCGGACAGTTTCGACACCAGCAGGCTGTCCACGATCACATTGCCGTCGGTGGGCGTTTCCAGCATGCCGACCAGATTGAGCAGCGTGGTCTTGCCGCTGCCCGACGCGCCGCAGATGGCCACCATTTCGCCGGCTTCCACCGTCAGGCAAATGTCGCCCAGCGCATGCACGCCGCTGGCGCCGCCCCCGAAATACTTGTGCACACCCGCCAGCCGCACGATGGCCGTCCGGCCATCGCCACCATTGATTCGCTCCGCCATTGGATACCTCGCATGCGCATGGGTTCAATAGTTGCCAGTACACACTATTTCTTTTTGGCATCTGTTGAGCTTGCGCAGCGGGGCGCTCAGACGGCAAGCCGGGTTTCGAACTTGCTGCGAAAGGTGGAGAAATACGCTTTTACATTGCGCACATTGGTCCGGGTGGCAAACAGGCGATGCGCCAGCGCATGGTAGGCCGGCATGTCCGCCACCTGCACGATCAGGACGAAATCCGGCCCGGGCGATACCCGATAGCACTGCAGCACGGCCGGCTCATCCGCCACATGGGCCTCGAACTCCGCCATGCGCTCGGCCGCCTGCACGTCCAGCGTGATCTCGACGATCGCCGTCAGGCGCGAGCCGATCTTTTCCGGCGACAGGATCGCGACTTGCCGTTCGATAACACCACTGTCGCAAAGCTGCTTGACCCGGCGCAGGCAAGTGGGCGGCGACACGTGGACGGCCTGGGCCAGTTCGGCATTCGTCTGCGATGCATCAATTTGCAGCAGATTGAGGATGCGACGATCGACTTCGTCGAGCGCCAGTTCGTCGGGTTTGTTCATTTTGTGAAGAGATGAGCGTATATTTGAAAGAAAATTTTGTTGGCTGCGAGTGCTGAAATTATCTGTCAATTTACACGAAATTTCGATAGCTTATTTCGTTGCACCTGGTCTACGATCTGATTATTGTCAATTTTTCATTTTTAAGAGGTCCCTTCATGTGCGGTATCGTCGGAGCAGTAGCGCAGCGCAACATCACCCCTATCCTGCTGGAAGGCCTGAAACGCCTCGAGTACCGGGGCTATGACTCCTGCGGCGTGGCCCTGCACGTGAATGGCCGCCTGCAGCGTTCGCGCAGCACTTCGCGCGTGGCGGATCTGGAAACCCAGGTCAAGGAAACCGAACTGCAAGGTTTCACCGGCATCGCCCACACCCGCTGGGCCACCCACGGCGCGCCGGCCTCGCACAATGCGCACCCGCACTTTTCCCCATCGGAAGAGAACGCCAAGATCGCCCTGGTCCACAACGGCATCATTGAAAACCACGACGAACTGCGCGCCGAACTGCGCGGCCTGGGCTACGAATTCACCAGCCAGACCGACACCGAAGTCATCGCCCACCTGGTCGATCACATGTACAACGGCGACCTGTTCGACACCGTCCAGCAAGCCGTCAAGCGCCTGCACGGCGCGTATGCGATTGCCGTGTTCGCCCGCGAAGAACCGCACCGCGTCGTCGCCGCCCGCCAGGGCTCGCCGCTGATCGTCGGCCTGGGCAAGGGCGAGAACTTTGTCGCCTCCGACGCCATGGCGCTGGCCGGCACCACCGACCAGATCATCTACCTGGAAGAAGGCGACGTGGTCGATCTGCAACTGTCGAAAGTCTGGGTGGTGGACGTCGACGGCCGTCCGGTCGAGCGCGAAGTCAAGACCGTCAACGCCCACACCGGCGCCGCCGAACTCGGCCCGTACCGCCACTACATGCAGAAGGAAATCTTCGAGCAGCCGCGCGTGGTAGGCGACACCCTCGAAGGCGTCACCGGCGTCATGCCCGAACTGTTCGGCGACAACGCCTATAAAGTGTTCAAGCAGATCGACCGCGTGCTGATCCTGGCGTGCGGCACCAGCTACTACGCCGGCCTGACTGCCAAATACTGGATCGAATCCGTGGCCAAGGTACCCGTGAGCGTCGAGATCGCCAGCGAATACCGCTACCGCGACACCGTGCCGCATCCGGACACCCTGGTCGTGACCATCTCGCAAAGCGGCGAAACGGCCGACACCCTGGCCGCCCTGAAGCATGCCCGGAGCCTCGGCATGACCAACACCCTGACGATCTGCAACGTCTCCACCAGCGCCATGGTGCGCGAATGCGCCCTGTCGTACATCACCCGCGCCGGCGTGGAAGTGGGCGTGGCCTCGACCAAGGCCTTCACCACCCAGCTGGCCGCCCTGTTCCTGCTGACGCTGACCCTGGCGCAAGTGAACGGCCGCCTGACCGATGAAGCCGAAGCCGAATACCTGAAGCAGATGCGTCACCTGCCGGTCGCGATCTCCGCCGTGCTGGCGCTGGAACCCCAGATCATCGCCTGGGCCGAAGACTTCGCCCGCAAGGACAACGCCCTCTTCCTCGGCCGCGGCATCCACTACCCGATCGCCCTGGAAGGCGCGCTGAAACTGAAAGAAATTTCGTACATCCACGCCGAAGCCTATCCGGCCGGTGAACTCAAGCACGGCCCGCTGGCGCTGGTGACGGACGAAATGCCAGTGGTCACCATCGCCCCGAACGATGCGCTGCTGGAAAAGCTGAAATCGAACATGCAGGAAGTACGCGCCCGCGGCGGCCAGCTGTACGTGTTCGCCGACAGCGATTCGCGCATCACCTCGGGCGACGGCCTGCACGTGATCCGCATGCCGGAACACTATGGCCTGCTGTCCCCGATCCTGCACGTGGCTGCGCTGCAGCTGCTGGCGTACCACACGGCGCTGGCCAAGGGTACGGATGTGGATAAGCCGCGTAATTTGGCTAAGTCGGTGACGGTGGAGTAAGTAGACGCATGCTGGCCGAGCAAGCTGTGGACAAACAATAAAGTCGGCCACAAAACAATGAAGTCCGACACAAAACAATAAGGTTTGACACCAGTGCATGCAGAGCCGCCGACGTTCATTCGAGCGTAGGCGGCTCTTTTTATGTCACCGTTGAGTGCACCTTAGGATGTGAGCGCCTGTCCTCTCATCGGCAACGCTTGATGATCGATGGCGCCACACGTAACCATATGATGGCATGATATAATTACAGGTTTTTCTACGACTGCCTAGCTGCACTCGCAGTCATACGAACCAAAAGGCAATCCAAGTTTTTATTGCTTGATTGAATCATAGCATTTTGGTAACCTCAATGTTGTCCGGACGTCTTCCTGCCGTTGAGACATGTTGGTTCGCTTCTCAACGTCGTCGCACTGTGGTGTTCGTACTTAGAACAAACCAGGATTACCGGAGTTTCCCATGGCCCGTTCTGACCAAATGAAAGCGCTGTTGAAGGCGCATGCTAGCAACGATAACGACCATTTCTATGCCGTTGCAATGCAAGTGGCTGCGGACGAGGCGCTACGGGGGCATGTCAGGTTGGCGGCTGAGTTACGCGACCTGATCGACCGTGCTAAGGTCGAGGCGACACGGGCGGCTGGCAAACCGATACCCCTGGCGCAACCGAAAGGCGAACTTTCGGAATTGCTGACGGTTCAGTACCCCCATGAGCACTTTAACCAGATGGTGCTATCCGAGGGGGTCTCGGGAAAATTGCAGCGGGTGCTCAAGGAGCAGCGACATAGCGCGCAACTGAAGGCGCATGGCCTGAGTCCGCGACGCAAGCTTCTCCTTGTAGGTCCACCCGGCACCGGTAAAACGATGACGGCGGCAGTATTGGCTGGAGAGCTGAGACTTCCCCTGTTTACAGCCCGGTTCGACAGCTTGATCACCAAGTTCATGGGAGAGAGCGCCGCTAAACTTCGCCTCGTTTTCGACGCCCTCAAATCAACCAAGGGCGTGTATTTCTTCGACGAGTTTGATTCGCTTGGCCTGCAGCGAGGAAGCCAGCATGACGTCGCCGAGATGCGTAGAACGCTCAACATGTTCCTCCAGCTGATCGAGCAAGACGGGTCCGACAGCCTGATTGTCGCCGCCACCAACCATGCGAAAGATCTGGACGTTGCCCTGTTCCGCCGTTTTGACGACATCATTCGCTACGATGCGCCTGACGAACGTCAGATCGAGGCTCTGTTACGGAATAAGCTCGCCTTATACGCGCCAGATACATTCGATTATCGCGAACTGGCCAAAAACGGGGAGGGTGAGTCGCATGCGGACATCGTTCGCGCGTGCCAGGACGCGGTAAAGGACGCTGTCATCGCCGGCAATGAGCAAATATCGTTCAATAACGTCGTCCTACATCTGCAGGAAAGAGCTGCCAGCAAACCATTGTGATATCCACAAGGAAACCTGTAGAATTATCGAAGAGATAATTCGAAAGGCCTTGCATGGCAGAACAGAATCTTCCGCACATTGTGATTAACGGATTCGTTCAATCACAGGATTTTCAGTCCCCGCTTTCTGTTCGACGGCAAACCGCGCCACAGCGTGATCGGACAGAGCACGGGCGCAAGTTGCTTGCCAAGGTCGCCGCCCTACAAGTCCACGAGCAGGACCTCAATGCGCAACGAGCAGAACTCGAACTTCCGCAGCAAAGTGGCCTAACGATTGCCGTCGACATTGTTCCGAAAAATTCGATCGATTATAAAACCTTCGAATGGAAGAAAGACGGTGTGGAGCTGCTTTCGGTGGTCGAAGGCAGCGCTGCGGATACGGTCACGCTTTTCGTCCCGGACGGAAAGCTGAAGGCACTTGCCAACCGCATCCAGGACTACCAGTCCAAGAATTATCGCGACACCGACAAGCCAGCCAATGCCAACCTGGTCAACGCCATCCACGATATCCAGCGCGCCGCGTTTGCCCAGCTCTGGACGGACACGTCGGCTATGCCCGCCGACGAGCCGACCTGGTGCCAGGTATGGTTGAGAAAGTCGAAGCTGTCATCCAGCGCTGTTAGGGACAGGTTCGCGGACCTGGCGGGGCGTCTTGGAATCGAGGTCGAGCCGGGCTTCGTCACTTTCCCAGGAAGAGTCGTGGTGGCGGCCAAGGGCAACCGGCCGATGTTCGAGAACGCCCTGCAGCTATTGGATATGGTGGCTGAGGTACGCGCGGTGCCGCCGACCGCGGCGTTCTTCCTGGCCGACCTGAGTCCAGAAGAACAAGCCGGTTGGATTAAGGATTTGGCGGATCGCACCACGCATGAGAGAGAGGACGACGGACCTTTCGTAACGCTCCTCGACACGGGCGTGAACAACGGCCACCTTCTGTTACGGCCGGCGCTGCATACGGACGACTGTCACGCTGTCGAGCCGACCTGGGGTGTGTTTGATCACCATGGCCACGGCACCGGCATGGCCGGTCTCGCCCTTTATGGAGACCTGACCGAGCCGCTCGCCTCTGGCGAGCCGGTGACGATTCCACACGGTCTCGAGTCGGTGAAAATCCTTCCACCAGAGGGCGAAAACCCTGTGCACCTGTATGGCGCAGTCACCGCCGTGGCAACCAACCGGGTCGAGATACACGCGCCCGGCAGGAGGCGTACCTTCGCTATGATGACCACCTCATCCGGCGACATATTCGGTGCCCCGTCCGAGTGGTCTGCGACGATCGACCAGCTCTCATTCGGCAGGACGGCCCCCGAGATTGGCAGCGAGAACGACGACGAGCCGGAAGTTCGGAAGCAGCGTTTGTTCGTGCTATCCGCCGGGAATGTGCCGTGGCAAGAGTGGAGTCAATACCCGCACGTGAACGCAGTGCGCACCGTCGAGAATCCGGCGCAATCCTGGAATGCAATCACCGTCGGCGCCATGACCGACCTGACACATGTGGATGCGTCGACCTATCCCAACTACGTTGCAATTGCCGCGGCCGGCGCATTGAGTCCCTCGTCAAGGACGTCCACTGTATGGAGCGGCGCCTGGCCCTACAAGCCGGACGTCGTTGCAGAAGGAGGCAACGGCTGTCTGGAGCATGGCTTGCACGTATCGGTCGGGCCGGAATCCGTGCGCCTGCTCACCACGTCGCCAGACTCGGTCGACGAGCCACTGACGGAATCCGGCGACACCAGTGCGGCCGCGGCAGAAGTGGCCCGCCTGTGCGCCCATATCAGCGCCGTATATCCGGCCTACTGGCCTGAGACGATCCGAGCACTTGTCGTCCACGGTGCACGGTATACGCCCGCCATGCGGGGGCTCCTGCCCGTTAACGTGCGAAAGCGAGACAAGATCAACCTGCTGCGCACGTTTGGTTATGGCCTGGTCAGCGCAGAGAACTCCCGGTCATCTACCCGGCGCCGCGCAACCATGGTCATCGAACGGGAATTTCATCCCTATCGTCTTGATGGCTCCAACGTCAAGCTCGGACAGATGCAGCTACATGACCTGCCTTGGCCCCGGGACGAGCTGCTCGCACTCGATGGCGAAGTAGCGATGCGAGTGACGCTGTCGTATTTCGTCGAGCCGAATCCGGCACGGCGGGGCTGGCAAAGCAAGTTCCGCTATCAGTCCTACGCCTTGCGCTTTGCCGTACGCGGCGCCAGCGAATCCGAAGAGATGTTCCTCAAACGCATCAACAAGCTTGAACGCGACGAGGATGACACGGATACGCATGGGGATCCCGACAGTGAGAACTGGACCATGGGCGCGCAACTTCGCGCAAAGGGCTCGGTTCACTCAGATGTGTGGGTTGGCACTGCCGCGCAACTGGCGACCAAATCCCAGATTGCGGTTATCCCCGTCGGCGGCTGGTGGAAGGACTGGAAGGAAGCTGGTCAGTTCAGGACAACCGCCCGATATGCCCTTGTCGTCTCGCTGGAGGTGTCTGAAAGCGTCACGACGGCCGTCGACCTGTATGCGCCGATTGCGGTGAAAACGACGATCGCAGTGCCAGCGCAAGCGACGACGATTGATATCGCCTCCTAAAATCACACAACGAGTAAGTCCGGCGCGACTGGTTGCAGCTCAGCGTATAGTAAATCGTGAACAAATCGAGCGTAGTCCACCGCATCCTTCGTTGCCGTTTGGGACGGGTTGTTGAGTCGAACCTTTGGTCAGAAGCGGTCCGTCGGCCTTGCTCATCAATTGGGTACTCTAATGCATCGCCAAGAATTCGAAATATTGTCTGGTGAGTCGAATACAGTTGTGATAAGGCATCCACTACGCCATTTTCCCGGGTGCCTAATCCAAGGGGATTCGCTACACATCTTGCTTCAATCACTCGCAATAGTGCAATCTGAGGCTGGGCGGTTAAGCGAAGAGGCTGCGGGCGAACTTGACGGCGTCGTCGAGAAGCTGTCCGACCTGATGTTGCACTATAGAGCTGCCCTGATCAGCCATGATATACCGTTCCCGTTCGATGACTAACGTTGCTCGTTCGGATCGTAAAGCCCCTGCTGGCCCGCTGTCCGTCGCATAAGTACCAGAAAGACCCCCAAGTTGTGTCAAGCCTTAAAACGCTGGCCATGAAGCAACAGCCTTGGCTATGAGTGCAGCGTCCGGTAGCAAACGCCGGGCTTATTCTGTGGCACTGTCCTTATGGACAAACATCAACTGCACCCATGTTCCGGCAGTCTTCGTGCGGCTTCCGGACCATGCCGTTATCGCGTGCTTCCCTACAATGTATCGGGTTTCGATGGACGCTGACGGAGGCCATCCGGAGCACATCCGAACAGCCTGACGTGAACTGAAGGAGCGGAAATGAAGACAGCAGTATTCAGCGCGCGGCGCTACGATAAACTCATCCTGGCGCAAGCCAACGCCGCCGCCGCTCACGACCTGCGCTTCCTCGAGGACCGCCTGTCCTGCACGACGGCACCGTTGGCAACCGGCTGCGAGGCGGTATGCGTGTTCGTCAACGACACCGTCGACGCGGAGGTGCTCGATATCCTGGCGGGCCAGGGCACGCGGATCGTCGCGACGCGTTCGACCGGCTACAACCATATCGACGTCGCCGCCGCGCAACGCCTCGGCATCGCCGTCGTCCGCGTACCCGACTATTCGCCACATTCGGTGGCGGAATTCGCCGTCGGCCTGCTGCTCGCCGTGAACCGCAAAATCGCCCGCGCCAGTGTGCGCACGCGCGAGGGCAACTTCGAACTCGATGGCCTGATGGGCTTCGACCTGCACGGGAAGACGGTGGGCGTCATCGGCACCGGCAAGATCGGCACGATTTTCGCGCGCATCATGGCCGGCTTCGGTTGCGATGTGGTCGGCTTCGACCGCTACCCTTCGCCGGCCTTCGATGCACTGGGCGGGCGCTATGTGGACATCGACGTGCTGCTCGATTGCAGCGACGTGGTGTCCCTGCATTGCCCGCTGACGCCAGAAACCCACCACATCGTCAACGCCGCCTCGCTGGCGCGGGCCAAGCGCGGCAGCATCTTAGTGAACACGAGTCGCGGCGGCCTCGTCGATACGGAGGCGGCCATCGCGGCGCTCAAGAGCGGGCAACTGGGCGGCCTGGCCATCGATGTCTATGAGCAGGAAGCGAGCCTCTTCTTTCAGGACCTGTCGTCGACCATCATCACGGACGACGTGATCCAGCGCCTCGTGTCGTTCCCGAACGGCATCGTCACGGGCCACCAGGCATGCTTCACCGTCGAAGCGATTGGCCAGATCATGCAATCGACCATCGACAGCCTCACCGCCTTCGAAC
>JBKHWY010000006.1:0-22833 GCA_046566285.1 Gammaproteobacteria bacterium
CTGGTGGGCTCGCTGAACGAGATGCTCGAACGGCTGTCGCAGACTATCGACATGCAGAAGCGCTTCATCGCCGACGCCGCGCACCAGATGAAGACGCCCCTGGCCGGCATGCGCATGCAGTCCGAACTGGCGCTGCGCCAGCTCGACCCGGAGGAGATCCACCGCTCGCTCGAACAGCTGGCCAAAAGCAGCGAGTCGGCCACCCGCCTGGTCAACCAGCTGCTGGCCCTGGCTCGCGCGGAAAACCAGCCGCACGCCGGCGCCACCCTCGAGCGGCTCGACCTGGCGCTGCTTGCGCGCGGCACCGTGCAGGACTGGGTGCAGGCTTCGTTCAGCCACCGCATCGACCTAGGCTTCGAGCAGCCCGATGAACCGGTGGAGATCGTGGGCCACCCGCTGATGCTGCGCGAGATGCTGTCGAACCTGATCGACAATGCGCTGCGCTACACGCCGGCGGGCGGCAGCGTCACCGTGCGCGTGCGGCGCGACGGCGCCGGCGCCATGCTGGAAGTGGAAGACACCGGCCCCGGCATCGCGCCGCACGAGCGCGCCCACGTGTTCGAGCGCTTCTACCGCATCCTCGGCAACAGCGCCCCCGGCAGCGGCCTGGGCCTGGCCATCGTGCGCGAGATCGCCCAGCAGCACGGCGCCGAGGTGGACGTGTTCAACAACCCGCGCAGCTTCGCCAACAAGGCGCCCGGCTGCCTGTTCCGGGTCAGCTTCCCGCCCCCCGCTTCCCCCAGCCAGGAGAGCCCGACATGACCGAGATGACCAACATGAGCGCCATGAGCGACATGAGCGGCATGAGCGACATGAGCGCCATGAGCGCTATGAGCGCCATGACCGACCTGCAGGACGTGCCCGCCGGCGCGCTGGTGGCCGCGCGCGCCGCGCACTGGCAGCGTGCGCGCTGGATCACCCTGCTGCTGCTGCTGCTGTGGATCGGCACCACCATCTTCACCGCCGTGTTCGCGCGCCAGCTGGCCAACTTCACCCTGTTCGGCTGGCCGCTGTCGTTCTACCTGGCCGCGCAAGGCGCCTGCCTGATCTACCTGGGCATCATCGGCGTGTACGCCCTGTGGCTGCGCCGGCTCGACCGCAGCTACGCGCGCCGCATCGCCGCCGCGCGCGGAGGGCATGCATGACGCAGCGCTTTCGCCGCATCAGCCGCTTCTACCTGTGGTTCACGGTCTGCTTCATCGCCTTTTTGATGGCGCTGGCGCTGCTGGAAAACGAAGGCATGCCGCGCGTGTGGATCGGCTACATGTTCATGTTCGCCACCATCGTGCTGTACGCCGGCATCGGCCTGATGAGCCGCACCTCCAACGTCTCGGAATACTACGTGGCCGGACGGCGCGTGCCGGCCCTCTTCAACGGCATGGCCACGGCGGCCGACTGGATCTCGGCCGCCAGCTTCATCAGCCTGACGGGCAGCCTGTACCTGCGCGGCTTCGACGGGCTGGCCTACATCATGGGCTGGACCGGCGGCTACGTGCTGGTGGCGCTGCTGATCGCGCCCTACCTGCGCCGCTTCGCCCAGTACACCATCCCGGACTTCCTGGCCGCCCGCTATGGCGGCGGGCGGGGCGAGCGCGGCACCCCGGTGCGCCTGATGGCGGTGGGCGCCACCATCATCGTCTCGTTCACCTACGTGGTGGCGCAGATCTATGCGGTGGGCCTGATCGCCTCGCGCTTTACCGGGGTGGACTTCTCGGTGGGGATCTTCCTGGGCCTGGCCAGCATCCTGGTGTGCTCGTTTTTGGGCGGCATGCGCGCCATCACCTGGACCCAGGTGGCGCAGTACATCATCATCCTGGTGGCCTTCCTGATTCCGACCATGTGGCTGTCGGTCAAGCATGCAGGCAATCCCCTGCCCCAGGTGGCGTATGGCGCGGTGCTGCCCAAGCTGGCCCAGCGCGAGAACGAGCTGGCGCATGATCCGCGCGAACTGCAGGTGCGCCAGATGTACCGCCTGCGCGCCGAGGACTTCGAAGAGCGCCTGCGCAGCCTGCCCCGTTCCTGGGAGAGCGGGCTGGTGGAAGCGCAGCACCGGCTGGACGCCACGCGCCTGCGCAACGCGCCGCTGGCGGCGATCCGCGCGGCCGACCGGGCCCGGGTGGCCTCCCCGAAACGCGCCGAGGAAGCGGCACGGGCCTGGAGCGCCGCGCGCGCGGCCAACCTGGCGCGCGCGCGCATGCCCGAACCGCACGCCCTGCCCTTCCCGGGCGAGCCGGAGCAGTCGAGCGCGCGCCGCAACAACTTCCTGGCGCTGGCGTTCTGCATGATGCTGGGCACCGCCGCGCTGCCGCACATCCTGATGCGCGCCTACACCACCCCGAGCGTGGACGAGACCCGCGTGTCGGTGTTCTGGACCCTGTTCTTCGTGCTGCTGATCTACCTGACCATCCCGGCGCTGGCGGTGCTGGTCAAGTACGACATCTACCGCTACCTGGCCGGCAGCGCCTTCCACGACCTGCCCACCTGGGTGTCCTACTGGGCCAACGTGGACAAGGTCAACCCGCTTATCAGCATTGTCGACGTCAATGCCGACGGCATCGTGCAGCTGGCGGAAATTGCCATCGACGGCGACGTGCTGGTGCTGGCCACCCCGGAAATCGGCGGGCTGCCCTACGTGATCTCCGGACTGGTGGCCGCCGGCGGGCTGGCCGCCGCCCTGTCCACCGCCGACGGGCTGCTGCTGGCCATCTCGAACGCGCTCTCGCACGACGTGTACTACAAGATCGTCGACCCTGGCGCCTCCACGCAAAAGCGGGTGACCATCTCCAAACTGCTGCTGCTGGCGGTGGCCTTCATTGCCGCCTACGCCGCCTCGCAAAAGCCGGCCGACATCCTGTCGCTGGTGGGCGCGGCCTTCTCGCTGGCCGGCTCGACCCTGTTCCCGGCGCTGGTGATGGGCGTGTTCTGGCGGCGTGCCAACCACGCCGGCGCGGTGGCCGGCATGGCGGCCGGCTTCCTGGTCTGCGTGTACTACATGTTCCACACCAGCCCGGTGCTGGGCGGCAGCGCCGCCGGTCAGTGGCTGGGCGTGCAGCCCATGTCGGCCGGCGTGTTCGGCGTGCCGGCCGGGCTGGCGGTGCTGGCGCTGGTGAGCCTGCTGACGGCGGCGCCCGACCGCCGCACGCTGGGGCTGGTGGATTACGTGCGCTCGCCCGAGTGAGCGCCCGCAGTCCGGGCATCAAGACTGTCAGGGGTCAGGCGTCCGGTTCGCTGGCGCGCTTGAGATAGGCGACGAAACGGTCCGGCGGCACGTAGCCCACCACGCGTCCGCCGGGCAGTTCCTTGCCCTTGTTGTCGAGCAGCAGGATGGCCGGCGGCCCGAACAGCTTGTAGCGCTTCATCAGCGCGCGATCGTCGGCATTGTTGGCGGTGACGTCCACCTGCAGCAGGCGCAGCTTGGCCATCTCGCCCTTGACGCGCGCATGGGCAAAGGTCATGCGCTCCATCTCCTTGCACGAGACGCACCAGTCGGCGTAGAAGTCCAGCAGCACCGGGCCGTCGGCGGCCGCGACCGCCTGGTCCAGTTCGGCCATCGAGCGCACGCGCGTAAACTTCGCTTCGCCGGCGCCGTCGGCCACGGCGGCCAGCGCCGTGCCGCCGCGCAGGTGCGCCAGCGGCTGCAGCACGTCGCGCCCCGAACTGGCTGCGCCGATCAGTTCGAACAGGCCGGCGGTGAGCAGCAACAGGCCCAGGGCGCGCCGTGCGTACGAGCCGACTCCGGCATGGGCCGCCGCGCGCTCCACGTGCAGGAACAGCGCGCACAAAATCGCCAGCGCGCCCCAGAGCAGCATCATCACCTGGGTGGGAAACACCGGCGACACCATCCACAAGGCCACGGCCAGCAGCAGCACGCCGAACACCCGCTTGACTCCATTCATCCAGGCGCCCGCGCGCGGCAGCAGGCTGCCGGCCGACAGGCCGGTGAGCAGCAGCGGCACGCTCATCCCCACCGCCATCGAGAACAGCGCCCAGCCGCCCACCAGGGCATTGCCGGTCTGGCTGATGTAGAGCAGCGCACCGGCCAGCGGCCCGGCCACGCAGGGCCCGACGATCAGGGCCGACAGCGCCCCCATCGCGAACACGCCGGCGATGCGCCCGCCACGGATCTGCGCGCCCGTGTTCGACAGGCGCGATTGCAGGCTGCTGGGCAGCTGCAGCTGGTAGACGTCGAACATCGACAGCGCCAGCACGGTGAGCAGCGCGCCGAAGGTCAGCAGCACCCACGGCTTTTGCAGGTGCGCGGCCAGGCCTTCGCCCGCCAGCCCGGCCGCCACCCCGAGGCCGGTGTACACCAGCGCCATGCCGACGCAGTAGGCCAGCGCCAGCGCCAGGCCGCGCGCGCGCGTCACCTGCCCTTCGCCGACGATGATCGACGAAAGGATCGGCACCATCGGCAGCACGCAAGGCGTGAACGCGAGCAGCAGGCCGAACAGGATGAAGGCGCCGCCGATGCGCCACAGGCTGCCGCCCTGCAGCATGCGCTGGGCCAGGCTGCTGTCGTCTTCAGGCACGGCTGCGGCGCCTTGTGCGGCGGCGGGGGGCACGGTGGCCAGCGGGGCGGCCTGCGTGGCCGGCGCCAGGGGACCTGCGGCCTCGCTGGCGGCCAAGAGGCCCGGGCGGGCCGGATCGACCCGGTAGCTGCGCTCGACCGGGGCGTAGCACAAGCCTTCGTCGGCGCAGCCCTGGTAGCCCACCTTGAGGTCGAACGGGGCGCTGCCCGCCTTCACCGCCAGGGGCACTTCCAGGGTGTCGTAGTAGGTCTCCATTTCCTTGTCGAAGTTGGGATCGTACTTGCGCACCCCGGGCGGCAGCGTGGGCTGGGCCACCTGGGTGGCGTCGAACACCAGGCGCTCGCGGTACAGGTGGTACTTGGGCGCAATCGCCCAGCGCAGCACCACGGTGTCGGCGTCGCGCAGTTCGGCCTTGAGCGCGAAGGCCTGCTCCGGCTCCAGGAACGCGTCGGCCGCGCGGGCCGGCCCCAGGCCCATGGTCAGCGCCAGCGCCGCGCCTCCCAGGAACGCCGTCATCCTTCTCCATCCATGTTTCATGTCGAACCCCTCCTTGTTATTCATCCATGCACTTTGAATCTCACGTTCACAGGTCGCGCCGATACATCTGACCTGTGCAGTCGATGGCCAGGTAGGCCACGCCGGCCTGGTCCAGGTAAGCAATGGCATCCTCTTGCAACAGCATGGCGATCGTCGAGCAGCTGCCGGCCGCCACCGCCAGGGGGCCCAGCACGCTCACCGACTGCCAGTGCGACACCGGCATGCCGCTCTTCGGGTCGAGGATGTGGCAGTAGCGCTTGCCGTCCACTTCCATGAAGCGTTCGTAGTCGCCGCTGGTGGCCAGCGCCCCGCTGCCGATGTCGATGCCGGCCGCCAGCCGGTCGGGCCGGCGCGGATCCTGGATGCCGATGGTCCAGGCGCGGCCGTCGGCGCGCGGCCCGATGATGCGCAGGTCGCCCCCCAGGTTCACGTAGCCGTGCCGCGCGCCCTGGGCTGCCAGCAGGGCGGCGGCGCGGTCGGCGGCGTACTCCTTGCCGAAGCCGCCGAAGTCGATTTCCATGTCTACCTGCGGCAGGCGCACATGCGCGCCCAGGCGTTCGACCCGCTCCCAGCCCACCAGCCGGCGCAACTCGTCCAGCCGGCGCGCATCCGGCAGCCGGCCGGCGCCGAAGTCCCATGCGCGGCGCAGCACGCCCGAGGTGATGTCGAACAGGCCGCCGCTGGCCTGGTGCAGCGCGTGCGCGTAGTCCAGCAGCGAGAGCGTCTCGGCATCGCACTCCACCGCTTCGGCGCCGGCTTGCGCGTTGATGCGCGCCACCACGCTGTCGCTGCGGTAGCGCGAGTATTTCTGTTCGATGCGGCGCACCTCGGCGATCGCCAGCTGCGCCAGCTGGGCGGCCTGGTGGGCGTCCAGCCCATCGAGGCGCACCTCGCAGCTGCTGGCCATGGCGCGAAACGCAAAAGCCGGCATGGCGATGGTCTCCCGGTCCTCTACCACTGGCGCGTGAGGCCCAGCTGCACGATCGAGGCCGACAGCGGCGCCAGGCCCGGGCTGCCATCGCCGAACAGGCGCCAGCTGCCGCGCTGGCGGTAGTGCTCGACCTTGAGGTCGACCAGCCAGTCGGGCCCCAGCTGGCGCGCCACCTTCAGGCCGAGCGTCACTGCGCCGAAGCCGGACAGGCGCTGGTCGGGCGAGGCATAGCCCGGGGCGCCCGAGCTCACGGCGTCCGGGAAGGCATCGGGGTCCGCGCCCGGATCGAAATAGAAGCGCGCCGCGCGCTGGGTGTAGATGCGCGCCGACGGGGTCACGCTCCAGCCGGAGGCCAGAGGCTGCACGTACTCGCCGCCGAAGGTGTGGGCGCGCACCCCGAAGCTGTCGCCGTAGTAGCGGTAGCTCACCCGGCTGGTGCCGCCCAGGGCCTCGTGGTGGTGGTTCCAGCGCGCCAGCAGGGTGTATTGGTTGCGCTCGCGCGGGCGTGTGTCGAACAGCTTGTAGGGGTCGGAAAAGTAGCCGTGCCCGTGGGTGGCGGTCAGGGTCAGCTGGCCGATGTCGCGTGGCGTCAGCACTTGCGTGATCCCGGCCATGACGTTGACGCTCTGGCGCGTTTCGCCCACCACGATGTGGTTGACCGGGTCGATGCGGTCGTCCGAGCCGCCCACCCCGAACGACCAGGTGGTGTTGTTGTCCGGGCTGGAGAGGCTGCCGGTCACGCCCAGCGCACGCGAGATGTAGTCATGCTCGGTGGAGTAGGCGGCCGACACGCTCACGCTGGCGCGCTCGAAGTAGCGCGTGGCGGCCAGCGTGCCGGCCTTGCGCTCGTCGTGCATGTGCGAGGCGCCCGACACCGCCGTGTGATAGCGCGGAGAAGCGCCCGACACGTCGTCGGCCGTCAGGGTGCCCGCCACCGACCAGGCGCCGGCCGCCAGCGGCACTTCCACCTCCAGCGCGGGGGCGTGCACCTTGAGGTCCAGCCCCGGCTGCGACTGGCGGTAGTCGAGGTAGCGCACGCTCATGCTGGCATGCTCGGGCGCGTTCTCCGCCTGCACGGCCACGCCGGGCAGCAGCAGCGCCGCCGCCAGGATGGCCTGGGCTCCGGTGGGATGCTTGGGATGGGTCATGAGGTCCTTTCCATTAGTGCTGTCCCTGTTAATTGCAGCCGCAGCCGCCGCCGCCCACGCCGCTGCCGCCCGAGGCGGCCTCGCGGCTGGCGTAGATGTGTTCATCGAAGGCCGTCTCCAGCACGCCGCCGGACAGGCGCATCTCGGCGCGCGCCAGGGCGCCCTTCTCCCACGACTGCACCGGGGTCACTGCGCAGCCGCCCAGCAGGCACGCCACCACACAGCCGCCCACGAGGCGCCTCACGGCTGGCCTCCGACGGCCGCCGAGATGCGCTTTTCCAGTTCCGCGCGGTCAGCCGGACGGAAGCCCGAATGCTCGTACAGGACCTTGCCGTCCGGGCCGATCAGCACGCTGCTGGGCATGCCCTTGATGCCGTAGCTGCGCGGGGTGGCGCCGGACTGGTCGAACGCCACCACGAAGGTGGCCGGGGTCTTTTCCAGGAAAGCCTTGGCGTCGTCCGGCTTGGCGTCGAGGTTGACCCCGATGACCTGGAAGCCCTTGGCGCCGTACTTGGCCTGCATCTCGTTCATCCACGGGAACGATTGGCGGCACGGCCCGCACCACGAGGCCCAGAAGTCCAGGTACACCAGCTTGCCCTTGTAGGCATCGAGCTTGACCGGCCCGGCATTGCCCGGCAGGTTGAACGAAGGCGCCGGACGGGCCGCCTCGCTGGCGTGCGCCGGCGCGGCCAACAGGGCGCAAGCGGCAAGGATGATCGGTGACAGGATCGGGGAAGGACACTTCATGGTTGGCTCCTTGTTGAAGATGATGACGTTGCTGAAACACGGGCGGAACGACGTGCGCTGGCGCGGCGCCAGCCCAACACCAGCACGGACAGCACGGCGAGGAACGCCAGCATCGGGTCGCTGCCGCCGCGGATCGACGAGCAACCGCCGCCGCCCTGGTTGGACAGCGGCGTGGTCGAGGGGGCCGGCGTGGCCTGGCCCGCCAGGGCGATGCTCCAGCGCTGGCCGGCGTCGCCATCGAGCGTCAGCGCCCCGGTGGCGGCGCCCGCGGCGGTGGGCTTGAACGTCACCGCCAGCTCGCAGGCGGCGCCGGGCTGCAGCACCAGCGGCGCGCCGGCGCAGGTGGTGGCGTCCTGCACCTGGGCGAACGGCCCGGTCACGGCGATCGCCGACAGCGTCAGCGGCGCGGTGCCGTTGTTGGCCAGCTTGAAGCGGCTGGTCGATGGGCTGCCGGCCTGCACGGCGCCGAAGTCGAAGGACGACACGGCCAGGGTCAGCGCCGGCGGCGCGGCCACGGTCACGCCGCTGCCCACCAGCGGCAGCACCAGGCGCGCGCCGTCGGTGGTGGTGAGCTGCGCTTCGGCGCGGCGCGCGCCGGCGGCGGCCGGTTTGAAGCGGGTCTCCAGCGTGCAGCTGGACGATGGCTCGAGCGGCGTGGAGACGGCGCAGGTGCCGCCCAGGACGAAGTCGCCCGCATCCGCGCCGCCCAGCGCCACGCTGGCCAGCTTGAGCGGCGCGCCGCCGTCGTTGCGCAGGGTGATGCTGCGCGCGGCACTGGTGGTGCCCACCTGCGCATCGGCGAAGCGCTGCAGGGCGGCGCTGGACAACACCGGCCGGGCCAGCACGCTGGCGCTGCCGGTCGCGCTCACGGCCACCTGCACGGCCGACGCACCGCTGCCCGCGCTCAGGGTGGCGTTCACCGCGCCGGCGCTGGTGGGGGCAAACGCCAGCCCCACGTCGCAACTGGCGCCGGGGGCCAGGGAGGCGCCGCAGGTGCCGCTATCGAGGGTGACGCTGGCGGCGCCCGTGACGGACATCGGAGTGAGCGCTACCACGACGCTTCCGGTGTTGACGAAACTGACCCGTTGCAGCAGCGCCGGCGCATTCACGGTGGCGCTGCCGAATGCCACGGCGGCGGGCAGCACCGCCAGCGCGGGCGCGGCTGCGCCGCCGCTGGCCGACAGGGCGATCTGCACCGGGCCATTGGCCGCGTCCGAGGCCAGGGTCAGGGTGGCCGACAGGGGCCCGGCCGCACGAGGGATCGCACTGACCGTCAGGGTGCAGCTGGCGCCGGGGGCCACCGGGGTGGGGCTGGCGCAGGTGCCGCCCAGGGTGAAGGCATCGGCCTGCGCGCCGGTCACGCCAACGGTGCTGAAATTCAGCGGCGCCAGGCCGCTGTTGCTGACGGTGATGCTGCGCGGCGCGGAAAGCGCGCCGACGGCCAGCTCGCCGAAGTCGATGGCGTTGTTCGACACCCCGATGCTGGGCTGGGCGGTGGCCGGCGCGGTGCCCGCCAGCGCCACGCTGGTCGCGCCACCGGTGCCGTTGTGGGTGATGCTGAGGGAGGCGGCGCGCGCCAGCGCGCCTGTGGCGCCGGGCTTGAAGGTCAGCTGCACCGTGCAGCTGGCGCCGGCCGCCACGCTGGCGCCGGCCGCGCAGGTGCCGCCGCTGACCGTGAAGTCGGCCGCGCTCGCGCCCTGCACGCTGACGGCCGCGATATCGAGCGCGCTGGCCCCGCCATTGGTGAGCGTCAGCGTCAGCGGCGCGCTGGCCTGCCCTTGCAAGGTGGCGCCGAACGCCAGCGCGGACGGCGCCACGCTGATGCCGCCCGGCGCCGTCACCGCCGGGTTGGCGATGAAGGCGGCGATGTCGGCCAGCTCGGCCTGGCTGAATTTGCCGGCGAACTTGGTCATCGCGCCCACGTTCTTGATGGCGGCGGCAATGACATCGGGCTTGTCGGCGCCGCGCTGGACGTTGTTCTTGGTGGCCGTGGCGCCGTGGCAGCCGGCGCAGTTGCCGCCCCCGCTGGTCGGGCCGCTCACATACAGCGTCTTGCCGTTGACGGCATCGGCGCCCAGGGCCTGGCCGCTGGCGCCCAGCGCCAGGGACGACAAGGTGGCCAGGGCAAGCTGGGGTAATCGGCGTGGCAAACGGCGCGATGAGATGGTGATCGTCACTACGTATCTCCTCAGGTGGTGTAGTTAGCTACAGTGCATTGAGCTTCAGGGCATCCGGATACAGGGCATTCGGTCCAACCTCGTCAAAGGCACGCCAGCAGCGCGAACGCGTTCATGGCGCAGTGCACGGCCGCGCACAGCCACCAGCGGCGCCAGCGCTGGTACAGCGCGCCCAGCACCAGCGCGGGCGGCCCCACCAGCAGGGCGCGCTGCCATCCCGCCCCGGCATGCAGGACGCAAAACACCGCCGCGCACAGCAGCACGCCGTTCACCGCGCCGTAGCCGCGCCGCAGCCACCAGTGCTGCAGGCCCGCGCGCAGCACCCACTCTTCCAGCGCGGGCGCCAGCACCAGCAGGCGAATGAGGGCGCCGGCGTCCGGGTTCAGCAGCTGCGGTCCACACAGCAGGTCAGATGGCATGCACTTCGTTTGAAAAGGTTGTCACGGTGAATTCGGTTTGATGCGAAAAAGGTTCAACGTTTTCAATTTTTATTTTCTTGAAATGTTGTCGATGTAGAATTTATACAGATAACAGGTGCCGCACGCCCGTAACGACCCCACGCACTGAACTTCGCTGAACCTTTTGGAGGCGTGCGCGTATTCACCGACACATGAGGAGACAGGCCAGATGATCGAACAGTGGCAAGCGGGCCGTACTGGCAGGACGGGCACGCCTGAACAGGGAGAAGTGCAACTGCTGGAGAGCATCGCGCAGGGCGACCGGGCCGCGTTCCAGGTCCTCTACCGCGCCTACTTCCAGCGCCCGGCCCGCTTCCTCGACCGCATGGTGCGCAGTCCCACGCTGATCGAGGAGATCATCAACGACACCCTGCTGGTGGTGTGGCAGAAGGCCGACCGCTTCGACGCCAGCTGCAAGGTCTCCACCTGGATCTTCGCGATCGCCTACCGCCAGGGCCTGAAGGCGCTGGGCGGCGTCGATGTGCCGGTGGAGTCGGACGCCGACGCCCTGTTCGGCGACGTGCGCAGCGAACCGGAACACGCGCTGTTGCGGCTGCAGCGCCACCAGGAAGTCGAGCGCGCCCTGCACGAACTGCCGATCGAACAGCGCGTGGTGGTGTGCCTCAGCTACTATCACGACATGGGCTACCAGGAGATCGCCGAGACCATGGGCTGCCCGCTCGGCACCGTCAAAACCAGGATGTTTCACGCAAGGCAGCGCCTGCGCGCGCTGCTATCGGACCAGATGGAAGAACTATCATGACACCTCGCGACGTCACGCCCGCAGGTTCTCACGACGAGGTGCAGCTGCTGCTGCCCGGCTACGTCACCCGCCGGCTGACGGATGAGCAGAACGCCTTCGTGCAGGCGCACCTGCGCCACTGCGGCACCTGCCGCGCCGACCTGCACTGGGACGCCCGGCTGGCCGGCGCCGAGCCGCCCGTGCCCGAGCAACTGGACGCCGAACGCGCGCTGCACAAGATGATGGGACGCCTGCCGCCGGCGCCGCCCGCCGTCCAGCCACCCGTCCCGCTGCGTGCGCGCTTGCGCGATGCCTTGGGTTGGGCGCCGTGGGCGCTGGCCCTACCGGCCATGCTGGCGGTCCTGGTGCTGCTGCGCCCATCCGGCAGACCTGCCGGCGAAGCCGCCGATTACCGCGCCCTCGCCAACGCGCCCGCCGTTCCAACCCATCCGACGGTGGTGGTGGTGTTCGGCCCCGACACGCGCATGCGCGCGGTGGACGACATCCTGCGCGCCAACGGCGCCCGCATCATCGACGGCCCCAGCGAGACCGGCGCCTACCTGCTGCAGGTGGCGCCCGCGCGGCAGGATGCCGTCATCGCGGCGCTCAAGTCCCAGGCCCACGCCCAGCTGGCCGAATCACTGGCGCCCGCCCGGCCATGAGCTGGCGCCGGGCACTTGCGCGCGCCCTGCTGTGCGGCGCGCTGGGCCTTTCGCGCGCATGGGCGGGCGAAGCCGAACCGCCCCCGCCAGCGGACGACGCCCCGCGCGAAATCCTCGTCATGCTGCACCTGCCGGCGCCGCATTACCGGCCGGGCAGCTACTACCCAACCGACTACCGCGCGGACGACGGCATCGTGGCGCGCCGGCGCCTGGCCGAGCAGCTCGCGCGCCAGCACGGCCTGCACCTGCTGGAAGCCTGGCCGATGCCGGTGCTGGGCGTGGACTGCTTCCGCATGGCCCTGCCCGAGGGCGAGAGCGCCGAGGGCATGCTCGGCAAGCTGGCGCATGACCGGCGCGTGGCCTGGGCCCAGGCCGTCAACAGCTTTGCCGCCCAGGCCAGCGCCGACCCGCTCTTCCCCGTGCAGCCGGCCGCAAAGCGCTGGCGCCTGGCCGAGCTGCACCGCGCCGCCACCGGGCGCAACGTGCGCGTGGCGGTGATCGACAGCGGCGTCGATGCCCGCCATCCGGACCTGGCCGGGCAGGTCGAGGTCACCCAGAACTTCGTCGATGGCAGCGCCTACGCGGCCGAGGCCCATGGCACCGGCGTGGCCGGCGTGATCGCGGCGCTGGCCGGCAATGGGGTGGGCATCGAAGGGGTGGCGCCGGGCGCGCGCATCCTGGCCCTGCGCGCCTGCTGGCAGGCCGGCGGCGCCACCCGCTGCAACAGCTTCACCCTGGCCAAGGCCCTGCATTACGCCTTGATGAACGGCGCCCAGGTCATCAACCTGAGCCTGGCCGGCCCGCCCGACCGCCTGCTGGCCGAACTGGTCGATGCCGCCTGCGCGCGCGGCATGCGCGTGGTGGGCGCGGTGGACGAGCGCCACCCGGGCGGCTTTCCCGCGTCCCACCCCGGCGTGTTCGCCGCCGCCTCGCTGGAAGCGCCCGCCGCTCCCGGCGTGCTGGCGGCGCCCGGACGCGACATCCCCACGGCCGCGCCGGGCGCGCGCTGGGACATGGTCAACGGCTCATCCTTTTCGGCCGCGCACATCTCGGGCATGATGGCGGTGCTGAGCGAGGTACGCCCCAGGCTGACGCTGGAACAGGTCCGTGCGGCGCTGGTTTCGCACAGCGGACAGGGCGCCGATCCGTGCGCCACGCTCAACCGCCTCACCGGAACCTGCGCCTGCACCTGCAATGCCGACCACGCCGCCCAAGCTGAACCTTCGCCACGACCCTAGCCCCTTCCACGTCGTTCTGGCGAAGGCCAGAACCTATAGCGCGTTCATTCAGTGGCACGGTTCCACTCTGAGCAAGCGCGCTATGGGTTCTGGCCTTCGCCAGAACGACGGTTTCGAGGATAACGAGATCAACTGGAGCCATCGTTTTGCGTGCATCGATAGGGCACGTTTTTGGCTCGTCCTGAAATGCGCGCTGGGATTGGTCACGATGTTCTGGGCAGGCAGCGCAACAGCCCAAGTGAGCGGCCAGGCGGGCGTCGCCTCCGACCTGGTCTATCGCGGCCTGTCCCTTTCGGGCGGCAAGCCGGGTGCGCAACTGAGCCTGGCCTACGACCACACCAGCGGCGGTTACGGCGGCGTCGCCCTCTCGCAAGCCGACCGCGCCATCTGGCTGGCCTATCTGGGCCTGGCCCGCCGCATCGGGCAGGACTGGTCGCTGGACGCCGGCATCACCCAGCGCTACGCCAGCCTGCGCCCCGGGCGCTATCGCGAGTTCTACGCGGGCGTGGCCACCAGCCGCGTGCTGGCGCGCCTGTCCTACTCGCCCGACTACGCCTCCACCGGCACCCGCACCTGGTACGGAGAACTGGCCGCCAGCGCGCCGCTCACGGATTCCATCAGCCTGGTCGCACGCGCCGGCTACCTGGCCGGCGCCTTCCACGATCCCGTGCGCCGCCGCTCCGATGCGAGCGCCGGGCTGCTGTACGCGACCGACCAGGTCAAGATCGAGCTGACCGCCAACGCCGTGCGCGCGGGCCACAACGCCGCCCCCGCCTACGTCGTGCCGCTGCGCAAGGCCAAGGGGGTGGTGCTGAGCGTGGCGCGGCCGTTCTAGCGCGCCCCGGGCGGGCGCGGTATATTGAACGCTGGTCGCACACTCACGGAGGAGCGCATGGCGTCGGGAAAAATTCTGGTCGCACAGGGCGGCGGGCCCACGGCCGTCATCAACCAATCGCTGGTCGGCGTGGTGCTGGAAGCGCGCCGCTTCAGGCACGTCACGCGCATCTACGGCGCCCTGCATGGGGTGCGCGGCATCGTCAACGAGGACTTCGTCGACCTCACCCAGGAAACCAGCCACAACCTGGAACTGGTGGCGGCCACGCCCTCCTCGGCGCTGGGCTCGACCCGCGACAAGCCCGATGCGGCCTACTGCCACCAGATCTTCGAAGTGCTGCGCGCGCACGAGATCGAACATTTTTTCTACATCGGCGGCAACGATTCGTCCGACACCGTGCGCATCGTCAGCGAGGAGGCGCGCAAGGCCAACTACCCGCTGCGCTGCATCCACATCCCCAAGACCATCGACAATGACCTGGTCTGCAACGACCACACGCCCGGCTTTCCGTCCGCCGCGCGCTTCGTGGCCCAGGCCTTTGCCGGCGCCAACCTGGACAATGCTTCCCTGCCCGGCGTGTACGTGGGCGTGGTGATGGGCCGCCATGCGGGCTTTCTGACCGCCGCCTCGGCGCTGGGCAAGAAATTTCCGGACGATGGCCCGCACCTGATCTACCTGCCCGAACGCACCTTCGAGCTGGAGCGCTTCCTGGCCGATGTGAAGGCGGCCTACGACCAGTACGGGCGCTGCGTGATCGCCGTCTCGGAAGGCATCCATGATGCTTCGGGCGAACCGATCGCCAGCCTGCTGGCCAAGGAAGTGGAACGCGACGCCCATGGCAACGTGCAGCTGTCCGGCACCGGCGCCCTGGCCGACCTGCTGTGCGACGCCATCAAGGCCAACCTCGGCATCAAGCGCGTGCGCGGCGACACCTTCGGCTATCTGCAGCGGTCCTTCGTCGGCTGCGTGTCCGACGTGGACCAGCGCGAAGCGCGCGAGGTGGGCGAAAAAGCCGTGCAGTACGCCATGTGGGGGACACGCGACGGCTCGGTGGCGATCAAGCGCACGGGCTTCTACTCGGTGGACTACGAGCTGGTGCCGCTGGAAGACGTGGCCGGCAAGACGCGCGTGATGGACGACGCCTTCATCAGCGCCAGCGGAACGGACGTCACCGACGCCTTCCGCCTGTACCTGCGCCCGCTGCTGGGTTCGGGCATGCCGGATGCCTTCCGTCTGCGCCGGGCAACAGTGGATAAGATTCTCAAGAAATAGGTGCGGCGGGGATGATGAGGATGCAATAATGCATTTTTTCTCACTCATCATCACCGCTCCATGAATAAGCGCACCCTGCCGCCCGTGCTGGCGTTGTCCCTGGCATGCGCAGCCCTGACCGGCTGCAGCAACGATTCCTCCGACGCGCCGGCCAAGCCCAATCCGCCGCCCACCGAGCAGCCCTCCAAGTACGAGGTGGAAATCCGCCGCACGGCGCACGGCATCCCCCACATCAAGGCCAACGACGCGGGCAGCATGGCCTACGGCGTGGCGCTGGCCTATGCGCAGGACAATTTCTGCGTGCTGGCCAATGAATTTTTGACCGTCAACGGCGAACGCTCGAAGTATTTCGGCCCGACCGCGCTGGGCGGCAACAAGGCCGTGCCCAACCTCCAGACCGATTATTTCTACAAACTGATCAACGACGAAGAATCCGTCAAGCTGTTCTGGACCAGGCAACCGGCCGAAAGCCGCGCGCTGATCGAAGGCTATGTAGCCGGCTACAACCGCTACCTGGCCGATACCGGCGTGTCCAAGCTGGCCGAGCAGTGCCGCAACGGCGCCTGGGTGCGCCCCATCACCAACGACGACATGGTCAAGCTGATGCGCCGCTACGCCGCCGAAGCGGGCGCCGGCCAGTTCATCGCCTCCATCGTGGGCGCCGCGCCACCGGGCCCGGCCACCGCCACCGGCAAGATCGCAGGCCTGGCAGGCCCGATCGCCGACCCGATGACCCCGGCTTACTGGGAAGCACTGCACAACGATACCGGCAGCAATGGCGTGGCGCTCGGCAAGGATGCCACCGCCAACGGCCAGGGCATGTTGCTGGGCAATCCGCACTTCCCGTGGCAGGGCGCGCTGCGCTTCTACCAGCTGCACCTGACCATTCCGGGCAAGCTGGACGTGATGGGCGCCTCGCTGGCCGGCCTGCCGGTCGTGAACATCGGCTTTAACGAAAACGTGGCCTGGACCCACACGGTCAACACCTCGGCGCACTTCACGGCGCACCTGCTGCAGCTGGACCCGTCCAGCCCGACCCGCTACCTGGTCGACGGCAAGCCGGTGGAGATGAACAAGCGCACCATCAGCATCGACGTGAAGAATGCCGACGGCAGCGTGAGCGCGCAGACGCGCGACTTCTATTCGACGCCGCTGGGCTACCTGGGCGTCATTCCCGGCAAGCTGGACTGGACCACGCAAACGGCCTACACCATCCACGACGCCAACCTGGACAACCATCGCCTGATCGAACAATGGTCGGCCATGAACCGCGCGAAAAGCATCGACGAATTGCGCGACGCCATCGACCGCATCGTCGGCCTGCCGTGGGTGAACACGCTGGCCACCGACAAGGCCGGCAACGCCCTGTACATGGACGTGACGGCGGTGCCCAACGTGTCCGCGGCCAAGCAGGCGCAATGCGTGCCGGCGCCCTTCAAGCCGCTGGCAGCGCAAGGCATTTTCGTGCTGGCAGGCTCGAACAGCGCCTGCAACTGGACGGTCGATCCGGCCGCGCCACAGCCCGGCATTTTTGCCGGTTCCAGCCTGCCGCGCCTGCAGCGCAGCGACTTCGTCCAGAATTCCAACGACAGCGCCTGGATGAGCAACCCGGCCCAGCCGCTCACCGGCTTTGCCGACATCGTCAGCCGCGACAACCTGCCGCTGGGCCCGCGCACCCGCATCGGCATCACCCAGCTGCAACGGCGCCTGGCCGGCAGCGACGGCCTGGCCGGCAACAAGATGACGCTGGCGCAATTGCAGCAGATCGTGCTGAGCAACCGCGTGTACATGGCCGACCAGACCGTGGACGACCTGCTCACGCTGTGCAACGGCCCCAAGGATGCCCTGTCCGACAACGGCACCCCGGTCGACCTGACCACGCCGTGCGCCCAGCTGGCGGCCTGGGACCGCACCGCCAACCTGAACGCCAACATCGGCTACGGCTACTTCACCGCCACCTTCGACCGCATCCGCGCCTTGCCGGACGTGTGGGCCGTCCCGTTCAACCCGCTCGACCCGGTCAACACGCCGCGCGGCCTGAACGTGGCCAACCCCAGCGTGAACGCCGCCATCAGGACCGCATTCGCTTCCGCCGTGCTGGACGCCAGGGCCGGCGGCTGGACCGACACCACCGTCTGGGGCGACCTGCAGGGCACCAGCCGCGCCGCCAAGTGGATTCCGATTCATGGCGGGCTGGACCGCTATGGCGTGTACAACCAGATCGACAGCGGCGCGGCCCGGCCGGGCAAGCGCGAAGTGGTGCACGGCACCAGCTACCTGCAAACCGTGTCGTTCGAGGCGGCCGGCCCGCATGTGGAAGCCATCCTCAGCTATTCCCAATCGACCGACCCGGCCTCGCCCTGGTATGCCGACCAGACCGAACTCTTCTCGCAGAAGAAGTTCGTGACGCTGCCGTTCACCGAACAGCAGATCACCAGTGACGCGGCGTACACGAAAACGATTGTGAAAGGCAACTAGACGCACTGCAAGGGAGCGCCGGGCGGACCCGCATGGTTCGCCTGGCGCTACTTTTCCGAGCGTGGTTCGCTTCCACCTAAAGAAAATGCAACATTGCGGCCCTTCTAACTTTCTGGACCGGGCCCATGAAACCCATCTCCCTGATGCTGCCACTGGCAGCCGCTGCCGCGCTGGCGCTATCCGCCTGCGGCAGCGACCATTCATCCGGCAACAAGCCGCCTGCCACCCCCGGCGACAAGCCGGCTGCCTACGCCGCCGAGATCCGGCGCACCCAGTACGGCGTTCCGCATATCAAGGCCGACAATGAAGGCGGCATCGGCTTTGGCGTCGCCTGGGCCTATGCGCAGGACAATTTCTGCCAGTTCGCCAGCGAGATCGTCTCCGTCAATGCCGAGCGCGCCAAGTTCTGGGGCCCCGACGGCGCCTCGTTCGATCCGCGCTTGAACAACCTGCAAAGCGACTTCTACTTCAAGCTGGTGAACGAGCCCAGTGCCGTCGAGAGCGCATGGGCCAGCCAGGAAGCGCGCGAGCGCGCCACCATCGAAGGCTATGTGGCCGGCTACAACGCCTACCTCAAGCAGACCGGCAAGGGCAAACTGCCGGCCGAATGCCGCGATGCCGACTGGGTGCGCCCGATCACGGTCCAGGACGTAATCAAAGTCATGCGCCATTTCGCCGTCGAGAACGGGCTGAACATCTTCGGCCCCGGCCTGGTGAGCGCCGCCCCACCCGGCACTGCCGCACCCGCCCCGGCTGGGGGCAATGCGCTGGCGCCGCAAGCGCTGCGCGCCCTGCGCGTGCGTACCGGCAGCAACGGCGTGGCGCTGGGCGCGGACAAGACCGAGAACGGGCGCGGCATGTTGCTCTCCAACCCGCACTTCCCGTGGAATGGTCCGCTGCGCTTCTACCAGCTGCACCTGTCGATTCCCGGCAAGCTCGATGCCATGGGCGTGTCGCTCGGCGGCCTGCCGATGGTCAACATCGGCTTCAACAAGGACCTGGCCTGGACCCATACCAACAACACCTCGGCGCACTTCTCGCTGCACCAGTTGCAGCTCGACAGTTCCGACCCGACCCGCTATATCGTGGACGGCAAGAGCCAGCCGATGGAGCGCAGGAGCGTCAGCGTCCAGGTGCGCCAGGCCGACGGCACCCTGCGCAGCCAGAGCCACGACTTCTATGTCACGCCGTTCGGCGTGGTCGCGACCATGCCGGAGCTGTTCGGATGGGACCGCCAGACCGCGTTTGCCGTCAACGACCCGAACCTGAACAACCATCGCCTGCTCAAGCAATGGAATGCGATGAACCGCGCCACCTCGCTCGATGAATTCAAGGATGCCGTCGACCGCATCGTCGGCCTGCCCTGGGTGAACACCATGGCGGCCGACAAGCACGGCAAGACGCTCTACCTGGACGTGACGGTGGTGCCGAAGATCAGCGACGAGCGCCAGGCCAGTTGCGCCGTCCCCGGCTTCGAGGCGTATAGCGAGCGCGGCATTCCATTCCTCGTGGCCAGCACCGCCTGCCTGCCGGACAACGATCCGGGCGCGCCGCAGCCGGGCATCTTCGCCGGCGCCAGCCTGCCGCATCTGGGCCGCAGCGACTTCGTGCAGAACTCCAACGACAGTGCCTGGATGACCAACCCGGCCGCGCCGCTGACGGGTTTCCCGAAGGTGGTCAGCATCGAAGACTACGAACAGGGCGGCCGCACGCGCATCGGCCTGCAGCAGTTGCAGGCCGGCGTCAAGCTGTCGATGGCCCGGCTGCAGGGCATGGTGATGAACGACCGCGTGTTCTATGCCGACCTGGTCATGGATGACCTGCTCAAGCTGTGCGCCACCAGCAGCGCCGACCTGGCCGAGCCATGCGGCCAGCTGGCCAGCTGGGACCGCACGGCCAACCTGGGCGCCAACATCGGCTTCGGCTACTTCATGGCCCTGTGGGACCGGATCTGGGACAACAAGGAAATCTGGAACGTGCCCTTCGATCCGGCCGACCCGCTGCACACCCCGCGCAGCCTGAAGGTGCAGGATGCCGGCGTGGCCGCCCTCCTGCGCAGCCGGCTGGCCGAGGCCGTGCAGGCCGTCAGGGCCGAGGGCTGGGCGCCGGGCGCGCTGTGGGGCGACGTCCAGGGCGTGCAGCGCGGCAACCGCTGGCTGCCCGTGCACGGCGGCAGCGACCACTACGGGGTCTACAACGCCATCGAAAGCGCACCCACCGGCGCGGGCCGCCGCGCCGTCGAGGAAGGCACCAGCTACCTGCAAACCGTCAGCTTCGACGACCACGGTCCGGTGGCGCAAGGATTGCTCACCTACGGACAATCCACCGATCCGGCCTCGCCCTACGCCACCGACCAGACCGAGCTGTTCCTGGCCAAGCGCTGGGTGACGCTGCCGTTCAGCGAACAGCAGATCGCCAGCGATCCGGCGCTGACCAAAACCGTGGTGAAGAGCAACTGATGCGCACCTGACCTTCACCTGAACGCGGCGGCTGCCGTACGCCTCGCTTGCGGCGGCCGCGCTATGATGCATGAGCGACAACCTTGCGAAGGACGCTCATGTTTCGTGGCTTCATGTTTGCTACCGGCATCGAGAACAGCATTCCCACCATCCACAACGGCAAGACCCGCGTCGATGAGATGGAAAAGTGCCGGCACTACCAATATTGGAAAAAGGACTTCGACCTGGTCCAGCAGCTCGGCATCCGCGTGCTGCGCTACGGCCCGCCCCTGCACACCACCTGGCTGGGGCCGGGGCGCTACGACTGGTCGTTCGCCGACGAGGTGTTCGGCGACCTGTACCGGCGCAACCTGGTGACGATTGTCGACCTGTGCCACTTCGGCGTGCCGAACTGGGTCGGCAACTTCCAGAATCCCGACTTTCCCGAACTGTTCGCCCAATATGCCGGCGCGTTCGCGCGGCGTTTCCCCTGGGTGCAGATGTACACTCCCGTCAACGAAATGTACATCTGCGCCCTGTTTTCCGCCCTGTATGGCTGGTGGAACGAGCAGGCCACCGACGACCGCTCCTTCGTCACCGCCATGAAGCACCTGGTGCGCGCCAACGTGCTGGCCATGCGCGAGATCCTGAAAGTCCAGCCGGACGCCCTGTTCGTCCAGAGCGAATCGTCCGAATATTTCCACGCTGAAAACCCGGCCGCCATCGGTCCGGCCGAGACCATGAACGCGCGCCGCTTCCTGTCGCTGGACCTCAACTACGGGCGCCGGGTCGATTCCGTCATGTACCAGTACCTGATGGACAACGGCATGACCCGCGACGAGTACAGCTTCTTCATGAACAATAATCTGAAGCACCACTGCATCATGGGCAACGATTATTACCAGACCAACGAACATTTCGTCACCCGCGACGGGCTGACCTCTTCGTCCGGGGAAATCTTCGGCTATGCCGTCATCACCCAGCAATACTACGACCGCTACCGCCTGCCCGTGATGCACACCGAGACCAACCTGTGCCAGGGCGCCAACGGCGACGAAGCCGTGCGCTGGCTGCGCAAGGAGTGGGCCAATGTGCTGAGCGTGCGCAACAGCGGTGTGCCGATCGTCGGCTTCACCTGGTATTCGCTGACCGACCAGGTGGACTGGGACAGCGCGCTGCGCGAGGACAAGGGCGTGGTCAATGCGCTCGGCCTGTGCGACCTGGACCGCAATGTGCGCCCGGTGGGGCATGCCTACCAGGAGCTGATCCGCAACTGGCTGGAAGTGCTGCCGACCCAGAGCGTGTGCCTGCAGGTGCCGGTGATCTGCCCGCACGACTATCCACCGCCACCGGCCTGCAACGAAAGCCCGGCCAGCGCCACCAGCGCCACCAACGCACCCAAGAATTCCGACTGATTGATTACAGGAGAGGATTGCATCATGAACCTGAGCGGACAAGTAGCCATCGTCACCGGCGCGGCCAGCGGCATCGGCCTGGCGACCGCGCAGCGCCTGTCGGCCGAGGGCGCCAAGGTGGTGCTGGCCGACCTGGATGCGGCCAAGGCGCAGACCGCCGCTGCGCAGCTGCAGGGCGAGGCCCTGGCCTGCGCCTGCGACGTGGGCATCGAAGCCCAGGTCGAAGCCACCGTGCAGGCCACGCTGGCGCGCTTCGGCCGGCTCGACATCGTCGTCCACAACGCCGGGCTGATGGTGTTCAAGCCGATCGAGGAACTGCTGGAAGCGGACTGGCTGCGCGTGCTGCGCGTGGACCTGCTGGGGGCGTTCTTCTTTACCAAACAGGCCTTCCTGCACATGCCGGAAGGGGGCGCGGTGGTGAACCTGGCCAGCGTGCACGCGGTGGAAACCGAGGCGCTGGTGGCGCCCTATGCGGCGGCCAAGGCCGGGCTGCTGTCGCTCACGCGCTCGTCGGCCATCGAGGGACGGGACAAGAAGATCCGGGTGAATGCGGTGGTGCCCGGGGCGGTGGATACGCCGATGCTGTGGACCAACCCGAACGTCAAGTCAGGCGTGGAAGTGATCGATCCGAAGGATGTGGGGCGGCCGGAGGATATTGCGGCGGCGGTGGCGTGGCTGGCGTCGAAGGATGCGGCGTTTGTGACCGGGGCGGCGCTGAATGTCGATGGGGGACGGTTGGCGCGGTTGTGAGCCCGGCTCCTTTTTCTTTTGTTGTCCGTAAAACCGTCGTCCCCGCCTCCGCGCACTGCTGTCCGGAATAATTTGCGCGACTAAGCTGGAAGGGGTTGCAGGTATTGGTTTACGAGGGTTAACCTCGGTTTGCCAACTTAAAAACCAAACCTGCAACATGTATAGGATATCGACTTTTCAGACTTTATTGAAGGGCCTTCCCCGCGCTGAGTTTGATCGGCTGGTCAAACGCTCGAACGCCGACAAATATTGCAAGCGATTCCGTCATTGGGATCATCTGGTGGCGATGCTGTATGCCCAGCTCAGCGGTGCGACCAGCCTGCGGGGGATCGAGGTGGCCTTCAATAGCCATTCGGCGCATCACTATCACCTCAACACCTCGGCCATTAAAAGGTCGACGCTTGCCGATGCCAACGAAAGGCGCTCCGACGCAGTCTTCAGCGCTGTCGCAAAAACGCTGATGCAAAGCGTGTCGC